>JAPLKY010000372.1 GCA_026387805.1 Candidatus Krumholzibacteriia bacterium | reverse complement strand
GAGCGTCATCGAGGGATCGTCGGAGAAGTTGTTGATGATCGCCATGAGCGAGAAGTTGTTGAGCCGGTCGCCGAAGAGGGAGACGGCCTGGGCGGCCCAGAACATCGTGAAGAATACGATGGGAAGCTCCCTGCGCGTCGTTTCGTTCACGGGCACGCTCGCGTGAGGGGGATCGTTTCCGGATCGTGCACGGCTTCCCGGTCGTCGAGAGCGTCGCGATACACCGATTCAAGCCGGCGCACGACGACCGGCCAGTCATAACGAAGAGCCTGCTTCCGGCCGGTCTCTCCGAGCTCGCGGCGCAGCGAACCGTCGCGCGCGAGGGAGACGATCGCCCGCGCCAGCTCCTCGGGATCTCTCGGCGGGACGAGGATTCCCTCGCGGGCCGGGTTCACAATCGTGCGGTAGCCGGGGATGTCGGACGCCACGATCGCAACGCCCGATGCCATTGCCTCGAGGAGGACGATTCCGAAGCTCTCCTGCCCGGTCGCCGGGGAGCAGAATATGTCCGCGGTCGCGTAGTAGCGCGGGAGATCCTCGGGGGACACGCGCCCGATCCATGCTATCTCCGCGCCTCGAAGGTCGGCCGGGCGGGGGCAGAGACGGGCGCGGAGCCCTTTCTCGCCGACGATCATGAAACGCACGTTTCCGCCGAGCTCGCGCCCGACGAGCGGCATCGCCTTGCAGAGGTAGGGCACGCCCTTGCGCGGATCCATTCTCCCGACGAAGAGCACGTTGATGCGGCCGTCCCGGTATTCCTCGAACGGTTCGATGCCGGGTCGGAAGCGCGCGCAGTCGATCCCGTTCGGGACGATCTCGTAATCGCCGGGGAAGTACTTGCTCACGAAAGTCCGGGCCGCCTCCGACACGGCCATGCGGCGATCGAGCCGGCGCGCCCTCTTCTCGAGCAGCGGCCGGAAAAGCCGGTAGAAGAAATTGCTGTCGGCGGCGGCGTGAAAGGTCCCGACCACTTTCTGGCGGGGAAGCGCGGCCTCGAGCGACAGGAGCGGCAGGGTCGGGACGAGCGGGCAGTGCGCGTGAACGACGTCGAACCTCTCGCGCTCGAAGATGCGGCGGAGCTCGGCGCGGAGCCCGATGCCGATCGTCATGTTCACCCAGGCGCCGTTCACGGGGACGAGCACGTTGCGGCCGATCCGTATGACGCCCGGCTCCTCGGACTCCGATTCCGTATAGTGCGTCGTGATGATCGTGACCTCGTGGCCCAGCTTCCGGAGCTCTTTCGCGGAGAAATGGGCTACCTCCGTCACGCCCCCGGGCCGCGGGTAGTACGATTGCGTTACGATGCCGATCTTCACGATTCACGCTCCCCAGAGGCGCCTGAACATGCACCACTGATCGGCGTTTTGACCGATGAAACGCTCGACCGCCCCGTATATTCTCGCGAGCGCTTCCCGCTCGGGGAGCGACTCGATTTCCCGCGCATCCATGATATGCTCGACGTGCAGCTTATGCTCTTTGTTTCCCATGCGCCTGCAATAGCCCCCGAGGATCGGCGCGCCCGAGGTCCGCGAAAGCCTCGCGGGGCCGTCGGGCAGCCGCGTTGTCCTTCCGAAGAACGGCAGTTCCACCCCTCCCGTATAGATATTGCCGTCGACGAGAAGGATGACGACGCCGTTCGAGGCAAGCGCCTTGAGGAGCTTCCGGTATGAGTCGTCCGGACTGATCACCTCGATGCCCCGTTCTTCCTTCGCCTCCCTGACCGCCCCGGTGAGCAGCCGGTTCATCTGGACTCCGGCGACGACGTGGAGGCTGTAGCCGAGCGCTTGCAGACAGCGGGCCCCGAGCTCCCAGCTCCCCGTATGCACCGAGACGAGGATGACGCCTTTCCCCCCGGCGAGCGCCCGCTCGAGCTCGACGCGTCCCTCGAGCTCGCACCACCCGAGAATAGTATCGTTCTCCCAGGCGCTCGACGCGAACATCTCGATGACGTTCGTCGCATGAAGCTTGAAGATACCGAAGACCCGTCCGGGCGTCGCCTCAAGCCCCGCCGCCGCGATATTCTCCGCGACGTTTCTTCTTTTTTCTCGAGAGAGAACGTAGCCGAAACAGGCGCATACGCTAACGATGCCGCCCCTCACCGTGACGGGAGTTGCGTTCGCCAGAGCTGCAATCAACCTAAAGGTTAGCTTTCCAATGTCTTCCACGGTTTTAGAGAGCATAGAGCCCCCGGAATGCATCTGTCAAGCTTCATGAGACGGCGGACGGTAATGCCTCTGCCTTCGAGCGGGATGGCACGGTTCTGGCTCATTCCGGCACCGGCGTCTCAAAGGGGGATTCGCATTGCAACTTTCGAATGAAACCACGTTGTTCATGCAAAAAGCGATCTATTACGTGAGCAAACCGATCGCGGCGCGCGGGATGCTCGAGCTCACCGATAGATGTCTCTATTTCCAGGTGTTCCCGTTCGATGCATCGTTCGGGATCAAGAACGTTTCGATCGACGTCGTCGCGATCACCGGCGTGACCATCGAAAAGGGGGACCTGCACCCGAAGATATCCGTGATCGCGGACCGCAAGTATGAGTTCGTGCTTTCGAAAGGGCAACAGCTCTACGATCGTCTGAAGGAGCTTCAGCGAAATCCTCTTCAGCAGGGGCGGGACAGCGAGATCGCCGATATGCTCGATTGCCCGTGCGGCAGAAAAGTCGAAGGCAGCTTTCGTTTCTGCCCTTGGTGCGGCAGGAAGCTCTGAGCCCCGAAGCGCATCTTTGCGGTACATTTTTCCATTGTGAAGCCGCCCGGCATCTGTTAAATTCCAACAGGAATACAGCCGATCCTTGTAGCGAGGGATTGCGAGAGATATCAGAGGAGGTATCGATGTTCCGGGTCGGTGCTTTTATATTGATAATGCTGGCTTGTTCCCTGTTCCCCGGCTGCAGCGAGAAGACGTCGGAAGCCCAGCCGACCGGTCTGGAGCTCGGCTTTGCGAACTGCATTACGTTCAATGCCTGGGTATTCATCGATGACAACCCCGTCGGATCGTTCTCGAGCGAGCGAGCGTGGTTCATCGACGTCGCGACGGGCAGCCACACGCTTTACGTGGAGTCCAACGTCACCATGGTTTCGGGGAACACGAAATTCTGCTGGACGGAGAACTTCAGCGTCGCCGAAGGGCGGATCACGCATCTCGATCTCGATTGCGACACCGGTGTATGTCCCGCGAACCCGTGAGGTCCGTCCGTCGATTTCGCCGGAGGCCGCGTCTCCGCGCCCATACATTGCACTTTTGATGGGCCCTCTCTCAATACGGGAGAGGGCCTTTCTCGTAGGTGCCCTCCAGGCGGCGCCAAGTCACGCAACCTATTGTTATTAAATATCTTAAAAAAAGCGATCGACCCGTCGCGGTGGCATGGTACTTGCGGTCCATTCCCATTGCCGGGGTGGGTACCTTGTATAATCAAAGCATGTTTGAGCACCCCAGCTTGAGCAACATGGTTCTGCTCCAGGATGTGAGCTTCCGTGCGTGTAGCAGCGAGTGAGCAGCATTCTCACCCCGGCGTAGATTGAAAGGGAGGGGTATGGCAGTCTTCAATTATGCTGGTGGAGAAATAAACGCGAAGATCGTCTACTACGGTCCCGGTCTCAGCGGCAAAACGACGAACCTCGAATTCATCTATTCGAAGCTCCCCCGCGAGAACAAGGGGAAGATGGTCTCGATGAAGACGCGGACCGATCGGACCCTCTTTTTCGATTTTCTGCCGATCGATATCGGCGAGATAAACGGAATGAAGGTGCGCTTCCTTCTGTACACGGTTCCCGGCCAGGTCTATTACAACGCGACGCGCAAGCTCGTTCTGAAGGGCGTCGATGCTGTTGTGTTCGTGGCGGACTCCGCCCCCGATCGCATGCAGGAGAATAAGGAAGCCATCCAGAATCTCGAGGACAACCTGAACGATCTCGGCCTGACCCTGAAGACGATTCCGTGGGTGATCCAGTACAACAAACGCGATCTCCCGAATCGTCTCGAGCGCGAGATCATGGAGAAAGAGCTCAATCCCCACGCCGTTCCGAATTTCGAGGCGGTCGCGAGCAAGGGTGGAGGCGTTTACGAGACATTCGCGGGCATCGCGAAGCTCGTCTTCAGGAACATGCAGGAAGAGCTGAAAGATCCCGACAGGAAGCGCGAGGCTCGGGAACCTCGCAAGCATGAGCACCTCAATATCGAGGTCGTCGCGAAGGGTTCACGGAACAGCGACTCAGAGACAGATGAGAGCGACTATAGAAGCAGCGCGGAGAAGAGAGAAGAGGAGCCCAAGTCTGTCTCTGAGTTCGTAGATAACGTCCTCAATGACAAGGACCATCCCCAGGGGATCGACCTCGGCGCGACGCGCGAGGGATATGAGGACTACGGCCACCTCGTCGATCTGAACGGCGAGGACGGGCAGGAGAAGGATGCTCCGGTGGAACGTATGAAGCCGGGGGATATCGTTTCCGATTCCGTCGAGAAGCTCAAGGCGAAGATCGCGGTGCAGGATGCCGTCGAGCGTCCGAAACCGGAGCCTCGGCCGCGCCTCGAAGTGGTCGAGGAGAAGGTGATCCGCATTCCGGTTCACATCTCGAAGGAAGAGGCGGCGAAAGAGATTCAGCTCAACATCATCATCGATATCGCCGTCGATTGAACGCGCGGGGGCGTCCGGGAGCGCGAAAAGACTTGACCCGATTCGGGGAAGAATGTGACAATCAGTACCGGAGTACTAGGCAGGCTCCGGTTTTTTGATTATATTGTTCGATATAGGGGGAATAGCCATGACAAAGATGACAAAGATACTGATCGTTGATGACGAAGTGAACGTGAGGAAGCTCTACAGCGAGGAGCTTCGAAACGAAGGGTACCATACGATATCGGCGTCAACCATCAAGGAAGCGCTCGAGACGGTGGAGAAGGAAGAGCCCGATCTCGTCATTCTCGACATCAAGCTCGGCGAGGAGAGCGGCATCGATGCCCTCATGAAGATCGCCAAGCAGCGGAAGCACTTGCCGGTGATCTTGAACTCGGCATACTCGATCTACCGGGATAATTTCCAGACGTGGGCGGCGGACGCGTATATCGTGAAGTCGGTCGATCTTGCGCCGCTGAAGGAGAAGATACGGGATCTCTTAACGATACGGAGTGTGACGGCGTGAAAATGAAGAAGGCCCTCGTGCTGTCGATGGTTCTCGCGTTCGCTTCCGTCTCGGCATTCGCGCAAACCGGGAGCGAGCCGGCGAGACCGAGCGTATTCTCGGATTATCTGAATCCCCAGACGGGGACGTCGTTTCTCCGCGTGCCCGGCTTGAGCTTTTCGACCTCCGCCGGATTCTCCTACTTTTCGGTCGGGGGTGCCGAGTCGTACGGGATGGGGTACTACATGGGGCACTTCGGCCTCAAGCTCTCGAGCTCCGTCAGTCTCAACTGGGACGTCGGCGTCGGTTCGGTCATACGGAGCACGAACGAATACAACCAGCCGCAGATCTTTCTGCCGAACGTCGATCTCACCTACCGGCCGAACGAGAGCTTTGTGCTGAAGCTCGAATACCGCCAGTATCGCTATCCCGGCTATTACAGTATGTTCGGGCGATGACGAGGCCGGATCTGCGGGCTCCGCGCGCCGGAGGGCCCAAGCCACTACATGCTGGGGCGAGAAAATCTTGACATCCAAGATATAGTGCTTTAGCCTTGCGGAAAAGCTGCATCCATTGGCGTTTCCATACCGGAGGTTTGCGGTGCTTCGTTGGGATAGATTGATCGATCTGGCTCGCGGCGAGGGGGCTGAGGAAAGCCGTGACGTCGTGCGTCTGACGAGAAAGTTCGAAGCGGGCGAGGCCCAGCCCGAAGAGATTCTCGAGCTCGCCGGGCATCTCCTCAAGGGCAGAAATCCGAAGAAGGGGGAGAAGGCGATCATGGAGCTCATCGAGATGCCGGAGATCGATGAGCAGCTTCTCGAGGAGGCATGCGAGCTTCTCGAACAGGTCGGGAGCTATGAGCTCGCGCTCGAGGGCTACGGCAAGGTGCGCTCGCTGAATCCCCGCAAGGCGCTCCCGCTCTACCGCATGGGGAGGCTCCTCGAGATGCAGGGAAGGCTCGACGAGGCGATCGAGCTCCACCGGCAGGCGATCGCGCTCGAGAGGGACAATCCCGAGTGCTATTACCGTCTCGGCGTCGCCCACACCAAGAATCACCAGTACGATGAGGCGGAGGCGCAGTACCGCAAGGCGATCAATATCGATCCGACTCACTCGAAGTCGTACACGAACCTCGGCTATATCCTCGATCTCCAGGGGAAGCGCGAGTCGGCGCTGCTCCAGTTCCGGAAGGCCGTGCAGCACAACCCGAAGAGCGCGGAGGCGCATTTCAACCTCGGCGCGCTGTACGGCGAGGAGGGGGATCGCGATCAGGCGATCAAGGAGTTCCGCATCGGGCTCGAGATAGACACGGCGAGCATCGAGGGGCACTACAACCTCGGACTCGCCCTCATGAACGAGGGGCGCCTCGACGACGCCGAGGAGGAGTTCAGGCGCATACTCAAGATGGAGCACGACAACGTGAACGCGCTCTTCTACCTCGGATTCCTCCACTACCGGAGGGGAGTCTACGGGAAGGCGCTCAAATACCTCCAGAACGCCTCGCGCCTCAATCCCGGGAACACGACGATCCTCTACTACGTCGGCGAATGCTTCAACAAGCTCGAGCAGCCGTCGAAGGCGCTCGAGTACTACAAGAAAGTCACGGAGATCAACCCGTCCGATTCGAAGGTCTACTTCAGCCTCGGCGTCATTTACGAAAAGCTCGGCGAGTCGGCGCGGGCCATCGCGGTCATGGGCGACGGCCTCCTGATCGCCCGCCAGAC
>JAPLKY010000391.1 GCA_026387805.1 Candidatus Krumholzibacteriia bacterium | reverse complement strand
GACCGCCGTGCTCGAGGAAGAGGGTGTCAAGAATTACACGCTTCTCGGTTTCGACCTCGCGGGACGGGTTCGCGACGGCCTGGAGGTCGAGGGAGAGTTCGCGCGCAGCGAGAAGTTCCTCCTCGGCGGCGGAAACGCGTTTCGCGTGCTCCTCAGGGGGGAGGCGGCCCGCGCCGTGCGGTGGAACGCCTATTACCGCGCGGTCGACGAGAACTTCTTCAACTCCTCGTTCTCGGGCGGAAAAACGGAGCTCGGCAGCGTCAAGATCGGCGGCGATCTCTCCTGGAAGGTGAATCGGGGATTCGGCGCGAGCGCGCAAGCGTACCGGCATTCGTTCCGGGAGCGGGACGAGACGAGGGACTACCTGGACCTCGTGGGCCATTACACGGCCGGCGCCCTCGAGGGGCGGGCCGGCTTCGCCGCCGCCGGACACGGCGACACGCGCGAGGGAGATCAGTCGGCGGTGCTCATGCTCACCGGGCTCGCGCTCAACGGCTCCCGAACCTCGGGGGAGATCCGGTGGGATCAGATCCTCTCGGGCGAGGAGGTCGCGGACTATCCGAATCGGCTCCAGGCGAAGCTCTCGCAGCGCCTCTGGCGCGGCGTCGCGGCGACGCTCAAGCACGAGTATCGTACGGGGAATCGCTCGGGAACCAGGCACCTCACGCAGATCGGGATCGAATCGAATCTCACGGAAAGCATGCAGGTCTACTCCCGTTACCAGCTCGAGGGCGCGATGAGCGGCGAGCGCGGCCAGGCGACGATGGGAATCAGGAATCGTTTCGCCCTCGCTGAGGATCTCACGGCGACCGCCGCCCTGGAGAAGCTCGCGACGGTGAGCGGGGACGGCGCGGAGGATTACCTTTCGCTCTCGACCGGCGCGCTGTACACGCCGGCGAAGGGAGACTATCGCCTGAAGGGCAACTACGAGATACGGTTCGAGCCCGCGCGCAGCAAGCATCTCGCGGAGCTTGCGGCGATGAAGCGGCTGAGCGAGCGCTGGAGCGTCCTCGCGAAGGGAGATCTCTGGTTCTCCGACGAGAAGCGGGAGGAGAACCACGTCAAGGGGAGCTCGACGATCGGATTCTCCGTGCGGCCGCGCTCCGCGCGGAAGGTCGAGATTCTCTCCCTCGTCAAGACGGAGTACGAGAAGAACAGCCCAGCCCATCCGGACGCGGTGGACAAGGAGCTTCTCGGGTCGATCGAGGCGAACTACGCGCCGCGCGCCGCGTGGGAGCTCGAGGGCAAGCTCGCCGCGCGCCGGGTCGCGAACTCGTTCAGGAGCTATTCGGCGAACGCGACGGCGTTTCTGTACCAGGCACAGGCGATACGGATCATCGCGAAGAAGTGGGACGTTGCCCTCAAGGCGCGTGTCGTGCGGCAGTGCGAAACGGGCACGACGAGCTACGGGGGAGGTCTCGAGCTCGGCAGGCTCGTCGCCGGCAACCTGTGGGTCGGGGCGGGGTACGATTTCGGCGGGCACGAAGATCGCGACGCGGCGATAAACAGCTTCGCGCGCAGCGGATTCCATTTCGGCATGAGGCTCAAGTTCAACGAGAAGATCATGGAGTACTTCAACGGCGGTCGGGAGGTGGGCGAGTGAGGAGGAAAGTAGCGACTGCGATTGCCGGGGCTGCCGCGCTCGTCGCGGCGCTGGGTGCGTTCGCCGCTCCGCGCGCGGGAGAGGTCGTGCAGAACGGGGGCTTCGAGTCGGGAAGCTTCACGGGCTGGACCCACGGTGCCGGCAACACGGGCGGGCAGTACAACAACGCGTGGGCCGACCACGCTGTCGTCCTCGACAATCCGTTCGCGGGCAGCTACTCGGCGCTCCTCGGGTTCAAGTACACGGCCCAGCGCGCGAACCGGTTCGGGTACATGTACCAGGACGTCGCGATCCCGACGAACATCTCGCGAGCGACGCTCTTCTTCAAGTTTCGCCAGCAGGGATACGACGGGCTTCAATACGATCCGTTCCGCATGCAGATCAGGAACACGTCGAACACGATTCTCGCCACCGTCGTCACGTTCGCGTTCACGGAGTGGAACGATCAGTTCAAGGACAGCGGGTGGCTCGACGACGACAACGTCTCCCCCGCCGGTTACAACATGACGTCGCACTCCGGGAGCACGGTGCGGCTCTATTTCCGGCAGGACAACCTCACCGACAACCTGTACGAGACATGGGTGTTCGTCGACAACGTATCGCTTGTTTACAAGAGGTTCGTCGATCTCGCGGTCGACGGAAACGGGGACGATCTCTTCGGAAACACCGGGACGGGCGCCGGGGGGACCTCGATCCAGAGCAACGAGGCGGGCCAAACCGCCACATATCTCCTCGACATCGAGAACGAGGGTCTCGACAGCGACTCGTACAATCTCACCATGACGCCGCCGGCCGGGTGGACCGTGCGCGTTCGGTACAACGGCGTCACCTACGCCTTCCCCTGGGCGACGCCGACGATTCCGGCCGGATCGAGGATACAGGCGGAAGTGCTCGTGACGGTCCCTGCGGGCCAGGCGAACGGCGGATACTCGACCATCGTTAACGCCGTATCGCGGACGTATGCGAACCGCTATGACAGCGTGCGGCTCACGACGAACGTCATTCCCGCCCGCCACGGCGTGGACCTCGCGATCGACGCGAACGGCTTCGGCGTCATCGACCCTGCGGGGGGAGGCGGGATCTCGTACCGGGAGACGAATCCCAATACGCAGGTGAACTACACGATCGACCTCTACAACACGGGCGTGCGCGCCGACACCTTCCAGATCCGCTTCACGGCGCCATCGCCCCTCACCGCGGTGATGATCGACGGCGGCGCGACCCGCACGGGCCAGTTCAAATCGAAGCGCGTCGAGGCGGGCGCCTCGGCGTCCTACACGCTCCGCGTAACCGTGCCCGTATCGCTCGTCGGCGGCGATTACTCGTCGTACGTGTACGCGAAGTCGCTCACCGACACCCTCAGAAAGGACGGCGTGCGCGCGGTGACGAGGGTGCGGGCGCCCAAGGTCGACATCGTCATCTGCGGGAACGGGGACGACATCATCGACGCGACGGGGGCCGGTCTCGGCGGGAGCGCGAGCGTCGGGGGCATGCGAAGCACGACCGTCTCGTTCCCGTTCATTCTGCAGAACGAGGGCGCGGTCGTCGATTCGTTCACCCTCTCGTGGACCTCACCGGGGAACGGTTGGTCCGCCGTCGTGATGGACGGCGCGACGAGTCATGCGCTCCCCTGGACCACGCCGCGCCTCGCGGCCTTTAGCGAGAAGAGTTACGTCCTCGCGGTGACAATCCCCGGGAACGCCGCGTACGAGACGTTCAAGTCCATCCTCAACGCCGTTTCGATCGTATCCGGCACGGTGCGGGAGAGCGTATCGGCGATCATCGCCGTCGCCACCGGCAACGAGGTGGATCTCGTCATCGACGGAAACGGCGGGAACGTCTACGGCGCGTTCGGGACCGGGCTCGGCGGGAGCTCGATCAAAACGGCGACGCCGGGCTCCACGGTCTCGTTCACCGTCGTCCTCGAGAACGAGTCGGGGGAGAATCTCTTCGATCTCTCATGGAACACGCCGGCAGGATGGATCGTCTCGATCGGCGATTCTACCTCGACGATGCGCCGCGTGCCGGCGGGAACGTACACGCTTCGGGCCCAGATTCCCCCTCGCTCGCCGGGCGGGACGTTCGATATCATCGTGAACGGCACGAAGACGAACAAGAGATTCCTCGTCGACAGCGTCAGGGGACGGCTCCTCGTCTCGCCTCCCCATATCGTCGACGCCCTCGTCGACGGCAAGGGGGACGAGGTGTTCGGAGCAACCGGCTCGGGGGCGGGGGGCTCCTCGATCCAGAGCACGATCGGCGGGCGCACGATCCATTTCACGCTCGAGCTCCAGAATCAGGGCGGGGAGAGCGAGAGCTACCGCGTGACGTGGAACGGATTTCCCGGCTGGACGGCCCGTCTCGCCGGTTCGGCGTCCCCGTACACGACCCCGTCTGTCGCGGCGGGCGCCTCGGGGCTCTACACGTTCGAGGTGGTCATTCCGCTCGCGGCGATTCCGGGGGATTACAGCTTCATCCTCGATGTCGTCTCGACGATCGATCCGAACAACGTCGAGAGCGTGCTCGCGCGCATCCACGTCAATCCGCCTCCACGTGTCGATCTCGTGATCGACGGAAACGGCGCTCTCATTACGGCGCCCGGAGGGACGGGAGAAGGCGGGCGCGTGCTCCTCTTCGGCGATCCATCGACGCTCGTCACGGCCCGGCTCGACGTCGTGAACAGGGGGGGATTCCCCGATTCGTTCCGCGTGTCATGGCGCGATCCCGACGGATGGCCGGCCGGGTCCGTGCTCGTTTGGGACGGCGCGAGCGACCGAACGTCGCCTTTTGTGACGCCGCTCGTCAATCCGGGGGACTCGCTCACGTTCACCGTCAAGGTTCTCGTTTTTCCCGGCGCCGCGATGCGGAGCAGGATCATTATCGACGGCGTCGGCATTACCAGGAATCTCGAGGACTCGGCCACGCTCGAAGTCGCGACGAGCTCGTTCGTGACGGGAATCGTGTTCAACGACAAGGATCATGACGGCGCGCACGACGCCGACGAAGAGGGATGGACGGGAGTGACGATCACGCTCTCCGATCCGGGCGGACCGATGGTCGGCCTGACGGATGGAGCGAGCGTGTACTTCTTCGAGGTGCCCGCGGCAGCGGCGCGGACGGTCGTCGAGAGCACTCCGTCAGGCATGATCTCGCTCTCGAGCGATACCGTCGCGTGTGCGGCCGCCGCGCCGGGAGAAACTCTTCGTGTCGATTTCGCCGACGTCCGCCGCTCCTCGATCGCTCCTTCGAACGACCTGAGCGGGCCGGCAGGGAGCTTCATCGATATCCCGCACACGATCATTGCCGGCACGAAGGGGCCCGCGTCGCTCAGCGCGGTGCTTCCGTCCGGTTGGGTGGAAGTCTTCTACCGGGACAACGACGCGGACGGGAGGCTGGGCGCCGCCGATTCGCTGCTGCGAGCCTCGGACCTCGCGCTCGATCCCGACTCCGCGGGGTTCGCGATGGTGCCCGTCATCGTGCGCGTATTCGTGCCGCCGCAGGTGAGCGCGGGGACGAATGTTTCGCTGACGATCACGCTCGCGCAGATTCTCTCCGGCACCGCGATCCGGACCGAAGCGTCCGTCATCGACCGGCTCTTCGTGCTCGCCCGCGCGACCGGCATGCTGAAGCTCCTCAAGGAGGTCGATCTCGCGCAGGCTCGCCCCGGCGACGTCATGACCTACTCGATCACCTTCTCCAATCCGGGAATCCAGGCGGTGCGGGAGATCGAGATCATCGATCCCCTTTCGCCGGCGGTCGAGATCGTGAGGGACGCCTTCGGCCCCGGCAGGGACGTCGAGTGGCTCAAGAACGGAAGCCTCGTCTATCTCACCGCCGATCCGTTGGACCCCGACGAGGCCATGCTCGAGACGGCCGAGGGGCGGCTCCACGTCATCCTCTCGCGGCTCTCTCCCTTCATGCTCGAAAGCGGTACCGCGGGACGCATCTCATATCGCGTGCGCATCAGGTGATCGGGAGGGCGGGAACGCTCAGGTTCCTCTCACCACGTCGATCACCGTCTTCACGACGTAATCGATCTCTTCTTCGGTGAGCTTGGGATAGAGCGGGAGGCTGATCGTCCGCGCGCCGATCTCCTCGGCGACGGGAAACATGCCCGGCCGGAAGCCGAATCGTTCGCGGTAGTACGTCATGAGGTGAACGGGATAGAAGTTCACGGAAACGCCGATGCCGCGCTCCTGCAGCTCCTCGAGAATCGCGTCACGCCGCCCCGCGTCGACGAGGATCGTGAAGAGATGATATGCATGACGAGCCTCGGGCCTCGTTGCATGAAGCTCGATGCCGTCGATCCCGGCGAATGCCTCCGCATAGCGGCGATAGATATCGGCGCGCCGCGCGAGGAAGCCTTCGAGCTTCTTCATCTGCTCCACGAGAATCGCGGCGTGGATATTGTCCATGTTGTATTTCCAGCCGAAGGTGTCGACGTCGTAGCGTTCGAAATGGTTCGAGTAGCGCTCGAGGGCGTTCTTGTCGAATCCGTGGAGGCGGAGTTTCCTCAGGAGCTCCGTCTTCGCCGCGTCGCGCGAGGAAATCGCGCCCCCTTCCCCCGACGTGATGTTCTTCGTGGCGTAGAAGCTGAAGCAGGCGAAGTCGCCGTAGTGTCCGGGTTTCTTCCCGCCCCATTCCGACTCGAGCGAGTGAGCCGCGTCCTCCACGACGACGAGCCCGCGCGGCCGCGCAATGTCGCATAGCGCCGGCATGTCGCACATCTGTCCGTAGAGGTGCACCGGAAGGATGGCTCGCGTGCGTTCCGTTATCGCGGCCTTTACGCCCGCGGGATCGATATTCGCCGTCGAGCGATCGACGTCGGCGAACACGGGTGTCCCGCCCGCCATGATGATGCTGTTCGCCGTTCCGATGAAGGTGACGGGAGTCGTGATGACCTCGTCTCCCGGCCGGATTCCCGCGGCCAGCAGCGCGAGCTGCATCGCCGCCGTGCAGCTCGTCACGGCGACGGTCGCGGGGAGATCGAGATAGGAGGCGAGGCCCTGTTCGAACTCGCTGACCTCGTCTCCCGTCGTGAGGAAGAGCGAGCGGAAGACGCGCTCGACGCGCCGGAGCTCCTCCTCGCCGATGTTATGCTTGCAGTACTCGATCTTTCTCTTCAATGTGTCTCGTCCTCCGGAGACGGCATCATCGCAGGTAGAGGATCTTGCGCGTTTGCGTGTACTTGCCCGCCTTGATGCGGCAGAAGTATACGCCAGACGCGACGCTGCGTCCCGCGCCGTCGCTGCCGTTCCAGAGAATCGAGTAGCGGCCCGGCTCCCGTTGCGCCCGCTCGAGCACCTTGATGACGCGCCCCGCGGGATCGTAGATCTTGATCTCGACCTCGCAGCGCTCGCCGATCGAGTAGAACATCAGCGTCGTTCCGTTGAAGGGATTCGGATAGTTCTGCTCGAGCGCGGTCACGAAGATAGGCGGGACGCCGCCGTCGTCCTCCCCCTCGTCGCCCACGCCGGTTTTGTTCCTGATGGCGAAGAGAGAATCGCTCTCGTCAAGCGCCGCGAGGATGCCCAGGTCGAATGCGAGGATCTTCACGAGACACGAATCGGAGAGGGATGGAGGAATGACCCATTGATACGATGAATCGGCCGGCCACCCGTGCGCGAGGCGCTTGTACGTGTCCCCCGCGTCGTCAGAATAGTAGATGCTGACCGAATCGGCGTCGTCCCCGCCCGTCACGGTCCATTGGACGAGGATCGTATCCCCGACCTCGAAGATCTCGCCGCCGTTGGGATAGACGACGGTCGCGATCGGAGTAAATTCCCAGATCCGCACCCCGATCTCGTTGGAGTATCCGCCGCCGTAGCCAGCCGCATTGACGGCGGAGACGCGGTAGAAATGAAGCCCCGGGGGCGGGGAAACGAAGAGGAAGCACGTCGGCGCGCCGACGCTCGCGAGGAAGTTCGTCGTGTCCGGCGCGAAGCCGGTCGCCGTATCGGAATACACCGCGTACGAGGTCACGTCGCCGGGGACGGCGCCCCAGACGAGATAATAGTCGGGATTCGCCGGCGCGGGGTTGGCGTCGAGCCACTTCACGTACTCGGGGGCCGCCATGAGGGCTCCGGGGCCGCCGAAAGCGCCCTGGTCGACGCGAGAGCCGTCCGGGTCGGCCGGACCCGCGGGATCGCCGGTGTCGATTCCGCCCGAATGCGCGAGCAGGTGATAATCGAATGAGGTCGTGTCCGCGTAGTGCGGATTCCTGCTGATGTTCGTCGCATCGGCTCCCGGCGCCACGACGTTGAGCGGCGTGTTGCCGAAGCAGTTGTTGAACTTGAACGTGATGTTGTTCAGGCTGTTCGTCTGGAAACCGTTCTTCGCTCCGTACGAGAAGAGATTGTTCTTGATCGCGAGCGAGGGATTCGGCGCCAGGAAGACGTTCCCGCCGCCATACACGGCGTGATTCCGGTCGAAGGTGTTGTTCGTGACGGCACCCCAGCAGCTGTCCGCGTACATGCCTCCACCGATGACGTTCGAGCGGTTCAGGGCGACGATGCAGTTCGATATGTCGATGCTGCCGGCGTGCAGGTAGATGCCGCCGCCCGACGATGGGGTCGTGTTTTGCCGCACGACCGCGCGCGAGAGCGAGAGGGACGAGCGATCCGCGCATATCCCGGCGCCCGCGTCGGTTCCGTCGTTGAGGACGATCGTGTCCCCTTCGAGCGTCGCGGGGCTCAGGAAGAGATAGACGCCGCTTCCCTTGCGGTAGTCATCGTTGTCCTTGATGGTGTTTCCCTCGAGCGTCACCGTCGAGTGGAGCGCGTAGATGCCGCCGCCGTGTCTCGTCCCGTTGTATTCCAGGTTCGGGCGGCATCCGGCGATGCGGTTCCCTCTGATCGTCGCCGTCGTCTGATAGAGGTAGATGCCGCCGCCGCTCTGCGCGAGACACGCTTCGATCCTGTTTCCCTCGATGAGGGCGGTGCCTCCGTAGCAGGCGATTCCCCCGCCGCCGCTATAGTCGAGGACGGAGGCGACGCCGCACGAGTCGATGAGGTTGTTCCTGATGACCGGCGACGACTGGTAGCTGAGAATCGCGCCGCCGTATACGCCGTTTGCGGGCATGGGAAGGAACGTGCCCGATCCGTACCGCAACGCGAAGCCCTCGATGCCGCAGGAGTCGCTCGCCACGTTCAGGAAAGTGACGAGGCTTCCCCCGGCCTGGATCCTCGTGACGTACGTCTCCGGATCGCGGACGGTGAAGTCGCTGTTCCATCCGCCGTACAGGTACACGGGAGCTTCGACCGTGATCGACTGATTATAGGTGTCTCCCGCGACGATGATCGTGTCCCCCGGCACACCCGCGCTGACCGCTCCCTGGATCGTCGTCGACGCCCACTCCGGAAGGCTGTAGGGGAAGACGTTCCCGCCGGATTTCGAGACGTACCGGTACGGCGCGCCCTTGATCATGAAGTTCGTGTCGCTCATGTCGTAGCCGGCGTTCTTGCCGCCGTAGTACGCGATGACCTTGATGCGGGCGGTGCTCACCGGGAGGTTCGGCACGATCCAGCCGTACGAGGTCGTCGTGCCGGCGAGGCCGTGCGCGATCGTATGATCGTATGTTTCTCCCCCGTCCAGGCTCAGGAAGATATTGAGCGAATCGGGCGTCTGGCGGGAGGTGTTCCAGGTGATGTCGTGCTGCTCTCCCACGTTCCATACTTCGCCGCCGACGGGAGAGTCGAGGTGCACCTTCACCGTGGTCGGCAGATACGTTATCTGGTACGCATAGGAGCCGATGTTGCAGGAGCCGTACTTGATGTAGCCGAAGCCCGCCATGCCCCATCCCTGCCCCCAGCTGTTCTTGACGATCCATGCGCCCTGGCCGGCGCACGCGTTATCGTCCCATCCGATGATGAGCATCGCGTGATTGATATTCGCGGTGGAAGTCGATTGATAGCAGCCGCTCGTGTAGTTGTAGAAATCGTCTATCACGGTGAACGCGGTGGAAACGGGACCGGTCTGAAGCGCCGTCTTTATCGCGTCCACGTTATTCGCCACGGGAGCGTAGTCGGATATCATCGAGAGCACTTCGCATTGATCCTGCCGGCAGGGCTTGTCGTCCCGCGCTTCGTACGGGTAGCACAATTCTCCTTCGCATCCCGGATCCATGAAGAGATCGAGCGCGCCCGGCACCCAGCCGCCGCCGCAGTCGCCTCCCCACGGATTGCAGTCGACGACCTGCTGCTCGGAGAGATCCTCGAGCCGCTCGTCGAATATGAGCGTATGGGATTCGAGCTGAGCGACCGCCGCGAACGCCCAGCACGAACCGCACGATCTCTGGTTCGTCACCGGGGTCACGCCGTTATGCTGTCTCCAGTCGTACGAGGATACGAACACGGCGCCGGCGGGAGCCATGAGCGGCTGCTTGTCTTTCCCCCATCCCTCGGGCAGAGGCAGGAGTCCGAGGAGCTGCTTCTTCTCCTCGGCCGAAAGTCCCGAGACGGACGTCTTGCCCGCCGTCCATTGGTAGCCGAGCTCGGCGTTCCTCTTGTTGATCTCGGCTATCCGTTCGTCTTCGCTCTTCTCCGCCAGAACGGGGGAGGTCGCCAGAGCGAGCGTGGATATGATCGTGAGCGCCGTCGCGAGCATGGGGAAAAGGTGGGATCTCATGTGTTCGTATCTCCTTTGCGGGTCAGGGCGCGATGATGAAACGCATGCAAATTCTATAGATAAAGTAAGACTTCCTCGAGCGCGAAGCCAGTTATTATTATACCAGAAATAGGGTGCGGTTTGCATCCGGACATCGTGCGGAGCTTCTCGACGCGAAGGCGGCAAGGCGTAAGACGATGCGGGCCGGGAGGTTGAATCCCCGGCCCGCCGGTGCATAATGCGCTCCCTGCCGCTGAACCGGTACGTCAATTTCAGCGCAGCATGACCATCTTCCTGGTCTCGCTGAAACTCCTCGATTCCATTTTGTAGAAATAGATCCCGCTCGCGACCTCCGAGCCGATGTTGTTCCGGCCGTCCCAGGGAATCGAGTAGGAGGCCGCGTCCCGCACGTCGTCGACGAGCGTCCGCACGAGCTGCCCCGCGACGTTATAGACCTTGAGCGTCACGGGTCCCTTCTCCTTCATGTCGAACCTAATTGTCGTCACGGGATTGAAGGGGTTCGGGAAGTTCTGGGACAGCTTGTAGGCCCCGGGGATTTCCGCGTCGGCGTAGCCGATGCAGCAGGGATTCGTTATGAACTGCATCCAATCGAACACGTTCTTCGCCATCTCGAAACGGTCGATCGGCACGGAAAGAACGTCATCGCGGGTGTACTGCAGGCTGAAGCCGAACCACATCGTATTCACGTTGTATCCACTGGGATTCAGCGTGGTGGACGCAATGGCCGCATAGCGGTTCGTCGCGTTGTACACGGGATAGCTCAGCGCGTACTTGCCGTTCGCCGTTTTCTCGAGCACGTCGAACTGGTTGATGACCGGGCATCCGCCGAATGCGTAGAGCTTGTCGGGTACGCTGCCGTGCACGAAGATGCCCGCGTCGGCTTCCCCCGTGAGGAGCGGGCTCACGATGCCGCCTCCCGACCGGCCGCCGGTCTCGTCGAAGTAGCTCGTCGCGATGAAGTCGACGCCGCACCAGGTGCTCATGAGGGTGAGCGCCTGGGTCGATGCGAGGGCGTCCAGATCGTAGGCGACGTCGTCGCCGCAGACCCAGAGTCCGCACACGTGCTCGGACTGCTCGAACCAGTTGATGAGCATCGTGCAGTCGTCCGACTTGTCGCTGTTGACCGTACCGTCGGAGATGGTGATCGACATGAGGTCGCCGCAGTCCCAGACGATCGCTTTGTAATGATCGACGAGCTGCTTGGTCTTCGCGCGGCTCCCCGGCCCGTTCGAGACGCCGGACGTCGGGCCGTTCACGTCGTACTTGTCGACGTTGTAGTTCGGCGGCGCGATCTGGGAATAGAACGTCGGCATCCAGTAGTTCTCGACGGAGCCGACGAACGAGCCGCGCCCCGTGAAATCATCGACGAAAAGCACGTCGCTGTTCTTCGTCGGGAGGCAGGTGAACTCGTAGTACGGCCCATACGAACGGCACCATTTCGGGAGCGCCGTTTCGATGCCGGAGTTGCTCAGGGCCGTGAAGTAATACTCGATCTGGTAGCCTCTCGTGAAGAGCGAATCGTTGAGGTCGAACATGTACCTGTCGGCGACGAGGCCGCCGGCCGTGCGCGAGGTATCCCCCTGAATGATCGTCCAGGTGCCGTCGTCGCCCTTGTACCAGCCATAGGTGCCCTGGAGCGAAGGGCCGAAGAGCTTGGGCTTCGTCGGCGTCGGCCCGATGTACGTGCATTTCACGTGCATGTAAACCGCAGGGCCGCCGGCCGGGTCGGCCGCTATACCTCCGCCGAGCGTCGATCTGCAATCGACGACGATCGAGTCGCCCGGACGGATGACCGGATTGTCATTCGTATTGATGTCGTTCGCCGCGTCGGCTCGGACGTAGCTCTCGAGCTGGAACTCCTCTTCGGGAAAGTTGTCCTGGAAGAGATCGAGATCGCGGACGTACCACTGCGGACCGTCGCTCTTGAAGCGGTAGAGCCGCACGTTGTCGTACCACGGCGCCGGGGTGTGCTGGGCGCAGTTGCCGTTCACGAGGTACCACACGTCGCACATATCGACGATGCCGAGCGCGATCTGGATGCTTTCCCCCTGGAAGAAGCTGCCCAGATCCTCCGTATCGAAGCTGTATACGCCGTTCCCCCAGTAGTAGTAAATGAAATTATCTCCCTGCCAGAGACCCGGGCATCCCGCGTCGTCGAATCCGCGGACGTGCCAGTCCCAGAGCACGAGGTTCTGCAGCGGATTGTCGACGTAGATCGTATACTTCAATCGGAGGCCTCCCAGAGAGGGCAGGTCCCCCGCGGGAATCGTGCCGTCCTGGAGGCTGTTGCATCCGGTCGAATACTTCGTCAGATCAATGATGGGCGAAACGACCGCCTCTTCCTGGCACGGAGGCTCGATTCCGCCTGACCCCTTGCAGAAGGGCGTGTCGTAGAGCCCCGGATAGCTCGAGCTCGCATGCGGAGAGCCTATAAAGAATACGATCTGTGTCGAGAAGTTCGAGTTGCAGGGATCCCTGTCGCCGATGGACAGGCCGTACCGCAGCCCCGAGTACGTGCCGAAGGCCGGTCCCGTCTTCGCCTGCCATATACCGGAGTGGTCCGATCCGTTCGGGGCGCTCTCGAAGTTTTCCAAATTGGAGTAGCCGCCCGAATCCGTTACGCGAATGCTGTCGACGATGCAACCGCCGTCGGTGTTCCAGAGACCGTCTTCGTCGCTCCACGCTCCGTCGGAAACGAAGCGAAAACGGAGCTTCGTCGCGATCTGCGTCAGTGGGAGAGTCAGCTGCCCGACGGCGGTGCCGTTGCCGGTGTACGCGGCGAGCACCTGCCAGTCGCCGCCTCCCGCGTCGTATTCGATCCTGACGTAGTCGTAGTCGAGCTCGCAATCCCATCTCAGCTTGTATGATAGATTGACCGAGCCGACGAAAGCGCGGGGGTTCATCGTGAGCGCCTGATCCCAGTTGTTGCCGTAGCCGGGGGCATCCATGAAGTTGCAGACGTACGGAGTGCCCGAGCCGGCCCTGACGCCGCACCACATCGATTTCGTCCCCTCGAGCGGCGCGAGCCTGCCGAAATCCCCGCCGCCGAGTCCGACGAAATCATCAACGTGGAAGAAGGTGTCCATCTGCGCGGTCCGGTCGAGGCGCGACCAGCCCTGCCAGTTCATCGACTCGAACGTGTACCAGACGATGCAGTAGGTATCGACCGCGGCCTCCATCATGTTGAGACCCTGCAGGCCGGGATCGATGAGCTCGGGGAGCTCGGTCTCCATCCACGGCCGGGCCGGCCTCAACCCCCGGTTCGCGGGATCGCGCGCGAATACGGAAGTCGCCGGCATGGCCGCGAGGCACACGCAGGCAACGACAACAAGGAACCGCTTCATGTCTTTACCCCCATCGTTAGAGACATCGCGGTGAGTGAGCTCTTAAACCATGCATGAGACGGCGAATCCGGCCGATTTTCGCCGGCGTTCGGATCATCTCAAGAGCACCATCTTTCTGGTCTGGTTGAAGCTCTTCGTTTCCATCTTGTAGAAATAGATGCCGCTCGCCACGGCTCCGCCCCGGTCGTTTGTGCCGTCCCAGGGGATCGAGTAGGCGGCCGCATCCCGCACTTCGTTCACGAGCGTCCTGACCAACTGCCCCGCGACGTTATAGACCTTGAGCGTCACCAGTCCCTTTTCCTTCAGGTCGAACTTGATTGTGGTCGACGGATTGAAGGGATTCGGGAAGTTCTGGGCCAGCGTCGTGAACTTCGGCGGCGCCTCGGCCGGCACGATGTTCGGAAGAACGACGGTCTGCATCCAGCTGAATACGTTCTTCGCAAGCTCGAAACGATCGAGCGGCGCCCAAACCACGTCGTCGCGAACGTACTGGTAGCTGAAACCGAACCACATCGTATTCACGTGGTATCCGCTGGGATTCATCTGCGAGGACGCAATGGCCGCATAGCGGTTCGCCGCGTTGTATACCGGATAGCTCAGCGCGTATTTGCCGTTCGCCGTCTTGTCGAGAACGTCGAACTTGTTGACGATCGGGCACCCGCCGAACGCGTAGAACTTGTCGGGTACGCCGGTGTGCACGAAGATTCCCGCGTCGGCTTCCCCTGTGATGAGCGGGGTGACGATGCCGCCGCCCGTTCGTCCGCCGGTCTCGTCGAAGTAGCTCGTCGCGGCGAAGTCGACGCCGCACCAGCTGCTCATGAGGGTGAGCGCCGGCGTCGATGCGAGTCCGTCCAGATCGAAGGCAACGCCGTCGCCGCAGACCCAGAGTCCGCATACGTGCTCGGACTGCTCGAACCAGTTGATGAGCATCGTGCAGTCGTCCGACTTGTCGCTGTTGACCGTGCCGTCGGAGATGGTGATCGATTCGAGATCGCCGCAGTCCCAAACGATATAGTGGTACCAATCGACGAGATGCTGCGTCTTCGCGCGGCTCCCCGGTCCGTTCGAGACGCCCGATGAAGGGCCGTTCACGTCATACTTGTCCACGCTGTCGTTCGGGTGGGGAAGCACGGTGTCGAACACCGGCATCCAGTAGTTCTCGGCCGAGCCGGCGAACGAGCCGCGCCCCGTGAAGTCGTCGACGAAGAGGATGTAGCTGTTCTTCGTCGGGAGGCAGGTCCACTCGAAGAACGGGGGGCCCGAGCGCGCGTAGCGGGGGAGGGCCGACTCCTCGCCGTTCCCGTCGCGGGCGGTGAAGTAGTACTCGATCAGGTATCCCCTCGTGAAGAGCTCATCGTTCAGGTCGACCATGTACCGGTCGCGCTGAATGCCCCAACCGGTCCTGGTGGTGTCGCACTGGATGATCGTCCAGGTGCCGTCGTCGCTCACGTAATTGAAGTCGACCGTCACCGGCGCGCCGATGGGCCCGGTCACGACGCTGCCGGCAAGCGCGGCGCCGTGGAGGGCCGGCTTGCTCGGAGCGGGGCCGATATATGAAGCCTTCACGTGAATGTATACGGCGGGGCCGCCGAACGTCGCATCGGCCGCGATGCCGCCGCCGAGGGGCGAAGTGCAGTCGAGCACGATGGAGTCGCCCGGATCGATGCCCGGATCGTCGTTATTCCGAATATCGTTCGCCGCATCGGCCCGCACGTAGCTCTCGAGCGTGAACTCGAGCTCGGGGAAGTTATCCTGGAAGAAGTCGAGGTCGCGATAGCTCCACTGGGGTCCCGAGGTCTTATAGCGGTATATGGCCACGTTATCGAACCATGGCGACGGGGTATGCATGTCGCAGTTACCGTTCACAAGATACCAGACGTCGCACATGTCGATTACGTTGAGGCTTATGCGAAGCGGATCTCCCGTGATGAAATCGCCTATATAGTTGACGGATTGGATATAGTCCATATCGGGGCCGTAGTAGACGAATTCGCGATCCTGCCATTGCCCGGGGCATCCGTCTATGATATTGCGCACATGCCACTGATAGAACACGAGGTTCGCAAGCGGCAGATCGCGATACACGGTGAATCGGAACTTGCAGCCGCCGAGGAGGGGCAAGTCCCCCGGCGGAATGGTGCCGTCCTGGATCTCGTTCCGCGCGGTCGAGTATTTCGTCATGTCGATGAGAGGAGAGAGGACCTCTTCATACTGGCACGGGGAGGTGATTCCGCCGGGCCCCGCGCAGAACGGCGTGTCGTAAAGACCCGGGTAGCTCGAGCTCGGGTTCGGGGATCCGAGGAAGAACACGATCTGCGTGGCGTAGTTCTCGCCGCACGGATCCTTGTCCGTGAGGTTGTTCTTCAGGCCTGAGTAGTTGCCGAATCCCGGATGTCCCTGACCCAGCCAGATCCCGGCGACGTGCGCGCCGACCGCGGCGCTCTCGAAATTCTCGAAGTTGTCGAGGCCGCCCGAGTCGGTCACGCGGATGCTGTCGATGATGCAGCCGCCGTCCGTGTTGTAGAGACCGTCCTGGTCGCTCCACGCGCCGTCGGCGGTGAAGTGGAAGCGGAGCTTCGTGCGCATCCGGGGAATCGCGATCAGGTGCGACGCAACCGTATCGCCCGTGCCGGTGTATGCAATCAGCTCCTGCCAGCTGTCATTTCCCGCATCATATTCGACTCTCGTGTAGTCGTATTCGGGCTCCGAATCCCAGACGATATGGTAGGAGAGATAGATAGCGCCGGAGAAGCTGATGGCGTCCGTCGTGAGCCACTGATTCCAGCCGTTGCCGTATCCGGGCGCATCCTCCCAAGAGCAGAGATACTGGTCGGTTGAATTCGGCCGAGCGCCGCACCACATCGACTTCGTTCCCTCGATGGGGACGAGGCCGCCGTAGGAGCCGCCGCTCAAGCCGTTGAAATCGTCCACGTGGAAGAAATCGCCGGGCTGCGCCGTGTTGTCGACGCGCGTCCAGCCTTGCCAGTCGTACTGCTCGAAGTCGTACCAGACAAGGCAGTAGGTATCGACCGCGGCCGATTCATAGAGCGCCCTGAGACCGGGATCGACGGTCTCATCGGCGTTCTCCCCTGACCATTCCCTCGCAATGCGAAGGCCCGGTTTGGCTGCGTCGCGCGCAAGACCCGGGCCCGTGAGCGTCGCCACGAGGCAGACGCAGAGCGCAAGAGAGCAGAGCGTTCTCATTTTTCCCCCCATCGAGAAGAACGTTTCTGCGATCGCCTCCCTCTCCTTCGGGGAGGTTACGATAACATCTAAATGTTATAGACGGCAGATTTCATCCGTCTCCTGTTATCTCTGGATTTCATGCCCATTTTACCAAATAACTTTATATTTGTCAATTGGTTATATATGGCGAGACGGATCGCGTCGCATAGGTGTCGCGCCGCAAATTCCAGGGGAAAAGATGAGGGCCGGGAGGGGGGCTCCCGGCCCATGTGCGGGCTCGCTATCTGATCGTTGTGCGTCGATCGAAGCTGTAGCCCTGCCTCTACCTCAGCATGACCATCTTCTTGGTCTGGCTGAAGCTCTTCGTTTCCATCTTGTAGAAGTAGATGCCGCTCGCCACTGCGCCACCCCGGTCGTTCTTGCCGTCCCAGGTGATCGTGTACGAATTGGCATCCTTCACGCCGTTCACGAGCGTCCTGACCAGCTGCCCCGCGACGTTATAGACCTTGAGCGTCACGAGTCCCTTTTCCTTCAGGTCGAACTTGATCGTCGTCGACGGGTTGAAGGGGTTCGGGAAGTTCTGAGCCAGCGTCGTGAACTTCGGCGGCGCGTCCGTCGGAGTGATGTCGATGTTGATCGGATTCTGGAACCAATTGAATACATCCGCCGCAACGTGGAACCGGTCTATCGGAGCGCCGGCCGCGTCACTGCGAACGTACATGAAGCTGAATCCGAACCACATCGTTCTCACTTCGAATCCGGAGGGATTCAGGGACGTCGACTGGATGGCCGCGTACCGGCTCGCGCTCTGGAACACCGGATACTCCAGCGCATACTGCCCGTTCGCCGTCTTGTCGAGAACGTCGAACTGGTTGATGATGAAGCATCCGCCGAACGCGTAGAACTGGTCGGGCACGCCGGCATGGGTGAAGATCCCGGATGAGGATCCCTTGACGAGGGGCGTCACGATGCCGCCGCCGGTGCGTCCGCCTGTTTCGTTGAAGAAGCTGTTCGCGACGAAGTCGACGCCGCACCACGTGCTCATGAGGGTGAGCGCCGGGGTCGATCCGAGGGCGTCCAGATCGAAGGCGATGTCGTCGCCGCAGATCCAGAGACCGCACCGATGCTCGCTGAGGGTCATCCAGTCGATGAGCATCGAGCAATCGTTCGCCTTGTCGCTGTTGACGGTGCCGTCAGTGATCGTCGTGATCGTCAGGTTGCCTCTGTCCCACACGATCGTGTTGTACTGATCAATGAGATGCTTGTTCTTCGCGCGGCTTCCCGGCCCGTTCGAGGCACCGCTCGCGGCGCCCTGCACGTCGTAGACGTCGGGCTGATTATTCGCCGGAAGCACGGCCTGGAACACCGGCTGCCAGTACGCCTCGACCTGGCCGATCAGGAAGTAGTCGGGGCGCTCGCCGAAGTCGTCGACATAGAGGATGTCGCTGTTCTTCGTCGGGAGGCACGTGAACTCGTTGAACTCCTGGAGGTTGTTCGCCGCGCCTCCGGCCGAGTTGTGGCGGGGCCACTTGGATTCGATGCCGGACGCGTCCCTTGCCATGAAATAGTACTCGATCTTGTAACCCCTCGTGAAGAGCGAGTCGTTGAGATCGAACATGTACCAGTTGTCGACCGACTGGCCCGAGACGATCGCGGTATCCCCCTGGATGATCGTCCAGGTGCCGTCGGTGCTCTTGTAGTATCCGTACGTGCCCTGGAGCTGGGGTCCCGCGAGCTGCGCCGTCTTCGCATGATCGTTGCCGACGTAGGTGGCCTTCACGTGCATGTAGATCGCCGGATGGCCGCCGTCCCACGCGAGGCCGCCCGCGAGCGGCGCGGTGCACTGGAGGACGATCGAATCGCCCGGACGGATGATCGGGTTGTCGTTGTTGTTGATGTCGCTCGCCATATCGGCCCGGACGTAGCTCTCGAGATTGAACTCGCTCTCGGGGAAGTTGTCCTGGAAGAGTTCAAGATCGCGATACGACCACTGCGGTCCAGACGTCTTGTAGCGTTCGACGCGGACGTTGTCGAACCACGGCGACGGCGTGTGCGCGGCGCAGTTGCCGTACTGGAGGTACCAGATGTCGCACATGTCGCGGCACGTGAGAGCGACCTGAATCTGTTCGGCGAAAACGAGATGGCTCACGTCGTACGCCGAGTAGATGTAATCCTGGTTCTCCCCGTACCACACCCATGCGTCGTTCAGCCAGGGGCCGGGGCAGCCATCCACGATGTTCCGGACGTACTCCTCGTAGAACACGAGGTTCGGCACCGCGAGATCGCGATACACCGTGTACTCCATCAGCGTTCCGCAGAGGAGCGGGAGATCGCCGGCCGGGTTGGCCGAGTTCTGAACGCTGTTCTTCGCCGTCGAGTACCTCGTCATATCGATGACGGGGGAGACG
>JAPLKY010000370.1 GCA_026387805.1 Candidatus Krumholzibacteriia bacterium | reverse complement strand
GGCATTTTTACACTCCTTTGCTGAGGAACACCATGCTAATTAACAGCCTATGAAACATATGTCAAGAGTATTTTTCCTATTGCGCCGGCGGGTCTTGAACGAATCGATTCGGCATTGCGCGCGTCCCGTCCTGGAGATCAGAATCTCCTTGTAAAATCGATCGATACGAGCGTCACGGAAGAATCATCCTCGCGGCGGGAATGCCGCTCGGTCTTTCGGGTCATCTCATCCGCTTCGATCCGGGTCGCGCAAGATTTGCGCTTGTGCGACGCGCGCGCGGCAGGCTACATTACCGGTGTTCGAGAGCAGTGCGGGCGCGGAGCTGATTCCGGACTGCGGAAAGGCGGAACAAAGATGCGAATCATGACGAGGTGGCGGGAATGCGCGGCCGTCGGCGCCGCGATTCTGTGCGTTGCGCTCGGACCCGGGTGCGGCACGGAGGGCGCGAAGAAGAAACCGCCCGCGCGACCGGACGAGCTCACGGTGGTCTTTTCGAGCGATCTTCTCGGCAAGGTGCGCTCCTGCGGGTGCATCATCGAGGACATGGGAGGGCTCGGTCGCTGGGCGACCTTCACCGGGCGGATCAGGGAATCGGTCGATAATCTCATCGTCGTCGACGCGGGAGACGCCTTCGGCGCGGAGCTCTCGTTCACGGAGAAGGAGGCCGAGCTCGCGTTCGACGCCATGAACGTCGTCGGTCTCGACGCGTTCACTCCCGGCGAGACCGAGTTCGTGTTCGGGCTGCCGTTTCTGCGCCAGGTCGCGAGTCGAGCGAAGTTCGCGATCGTCGCGGCGAACGTCGTCGATCCGGCGACGGGGGAGGGGATATTCGGGCCGCCTTACACGATCAAGACACTCAAGGGCGGGCTTCGCGTCGCGATCGTCGGCGTTCTCGACGACGCGATCCGTTTTCCCGCCTACATCGACGTCTCGCAGTTCAAAGTGTTGCCCGCGATCGAAACGATCAAGAAGCTTGTTCCCGAGCTCAGGACGAAGGCGGATTTCATGATTGTGCTCAGCCATATGGGAATGGAGCGCTCCCTCGAGCTCGCGCGGCAGGTGGGCGATTTCGATCTCGTGGTCGTCGGTCACGGGAACGGCCGGCGTCATCGAAGAGGGACGGATGAAACTCCTGCCGCTCGATGAGTCCATCCCGCTCAATCAAGAGGTTAAGGATCTCTTCATACAATACGGCGTCCCGCTCACGGATAAGGAGATGGGCAAGAAAAAGTGAAATGCGCCCCTTCTTCGCGGGGGAAGGATCTTTAACCCGCTGTTATCTTTGCAATTAAATTATCATTGACAAGCGGTGGAGCGCATATTAATTTTCTCCGGTACGTCCCGTTTCCATGGCGAGGTTTCCCGCTGGAGCGTGTAGAGCTTTTCCTCTTCCTGCAAAGGAGCGCATGTATGTCGAAGCTTTATAAATCCCTCGTAGTCGCGATCCTTCTCACCGGCGTTCTCGCGAGCTGCAAAGGCAAGGTCGAGGAAACGTACGTGCTCACGAGCTTGAAGAATGCCGCTTCCGGTGACGTGGTGAGCATCGGTTTCAAGTACAGCTTCGATTCCCCCAATGTCATCGGCGCCGCGAATAACGTCGCGCTGGTTCGCGAGGGAAACCGGATAGAGTTTTTCATCGGAGACGGTCTTGAAGCGAAGTTGAAGGGTGTCGAGGGCAAGCAATTCGCCATGGCAACCCGCAAGTACTTTACCCCGTATATTCATTTCGTCGTCGATTATCTCATGTCCGGTTCGGATACGATCATGGTCGGCGAGCCCTCCGGCGTGAAGCTGCCGCTCCTTCGTCCGGAAGCGCAATTCACCGCTCCCGAGGAATACGTCGTCGTCGATCTCAATAAGATAACCTCGAGCGCCCTCACGCTCAAGGAGATCGCCGATAAGAAATTCAAGGTAGAGAACGCGAAGCTCGTCGCCGAGCAGGTGCCGGGACCGAACGGAACCGAGACGAAACTCGTGCTGAAGCTCAAGAACGTGGGATTCGCGATCGAGGAGATGAACGATGCCATGGGAGCCGTCATGAAAGCGCTCGTGAAGGAGAACAAGCCGTTCAACGGCGGCGTCTCGTACGGCGCGGTGCCCCGGGGCGATCGGGCGATGCGCGAGAAGCTGAACATCGGCGGCGACGTGAAGATCGGCTACATCATATTCGGCGGAAACGCCATCATGATCCAGATTTGAGCGTCGGATCATTGTCGCGGCGATAGAGAATGTGCGGCACCCGGTGTGCCGCACATTTTTTATTGGGCGGCCCCGGACGCCGGCTCCGCGGGCCGGGTCCGGTTCGGGCGGCCGCAGGGGTCGTCCGGAAGACGGATCGATTCAGCTTGACCTCGCGTCGCGCGTTGAATTAGCGTATCTGATATCGCACGAACACGATGCTCGCACGAAAGGCGGATGAGCGCTATGGCGAAGGCGGCGGAACGGGTGGAACGGGTCATGGTAGTCGCGCGGAAGGACTGGAGGGATTCCGTCAACGGCAGATTCCTCCTCTTTCAGTTCTCGGACAAGGAAGGTCCCCTGAAGGGAGTCCTCTGGCAGCCGACGGAGGAGATCGACCGGGATATCCAGGTCAACGACGTCGTGCGGATCAAGGGGGAGATGAAACAGTATCAGGGGGCGTTCGAATTGCACGTCGGGAGCCTCGTGAAGCTCGGCGAGAAGGAGTACGACGCGGCGCAATTCGTGCCGGTCGCCGCCGAGGAAACGGGAGATCTGTTTCGCGAGATCATGGCCGCCGTCTCGTCGGTCGGGAACGAGCATCTGCGCGCGCTCCTCGATCGCATATTCACCGACGAGGAGTTCAAATTGGGATTTCTCAAGGCGCCCGCGGCGCGCGTCTGGCACCATTCGTATATCGGCGGCCTCGCGCATCACGTGCGCGACATGGCGACGATCGCGATGCGTGCGGCGGATGTGTATCCCGAGATCGACCGCGATCTTCTCCTGTGCGGCGTACTCGTGCACGACCTCGGCAAGGTCCAGGAGCTCGAGGTCACGAACCGCATCGACTATTCCGACAGCGGGCGCCTCATCGGGCACATCGTGCTCGGCGTCGAGCTTCTCGATGCGCGCATGCGCGAGATCGAGGGATTTCCGGCGGAGCTCGCCCTCAAGCTGAAGCATATGGTCCTGAGCCATCACGGCTCTCTCGAGCACGGATCCCCGGTTGTTCCGATGACGATCGAGGCGATCCTTCTCCATTATATCGATAACCTCGACGCGCAGACTCGGGGCACCCTGCAGGTTCTCGACAAGGAAACCGCGCGCCCCGGCAAGTGGACCGAATACGTGAAACTCCTCGACCGGTTCGTCTATCGAGGCGACGATGCGCGCGCGGAGGAGCGTAAGAAGGGAACGTGACGTGAATCGCTTTCCGGCATGGGTCGAGATCGATCTTGACGCGGCGAAGCATAACCTGGAGCGCGCGAGAAGCATCGTTCCGCCGGGCGTCGGCCTGCTCTTCGTCGTGAAAGCGGACGCCTACGGACACGGAGCGGTCCGCATCTCCCGGCTCGCGGAGGAATGCGGCGTCGATATCCTCGGGGTCGCGACTCTCGACGAGGGACGGGAGCTCCGCAAGGCGGGCATCAAGCTTCCGATTCTCATCCTGAGCCCGGTTCTTCCCCAGGAGATCGAAGGCGTTCTCGAAAACCGTCTCGCCGCCACCGCTTCCTCGTATGAA
>JAPLKY010000146.1 GCA_026387805.1 Candidatus Krumholzibacteriia bacterium | reverse complement strand
GACGGCGCCGTAGACGAAAGCTCTCGATCGCTCGCCGATGAATCGGATGATCTTCAGGAGCCCGCCCGCGTCCGTCGATCGCCTTACGACTCCGAAATCGTTTGTCGAAAGGGCGGCGCGCGAGATGACGGCGCAGTTGATTCGCGGAGGATAGTATTCGCCCGCGAGAGATATCCCGGATAGAGAGGAATTACGGTACGCCGAATGATTGATTCTGCCGTAGAGGACGAGCGATTTCGCCGCCACCTTTCCGATCTCTATCCACGCGGTCGCCGTCGGATACATCTCCGCGCCGGGCGAAACCGATATCTCCGCCGCGCAATTCCAGGTGCGCGCGAATCCTACGGATGCTCCGCCGAGCACCTTGACCTCCTGCTTCTCGAATCTGGCGAGGTAGTCGCCCTGCATGTATACGAGCGAGCGCCCGTCAGGCCGATAGCGGATTCCCGCATACGCGTTCTGGCCGTTTCCGCGCGCGCCCATATCGAGAAGGTAGCAGCCGGAGAAGGATTCATACGGACGAACGGCGAACTCGGCCGCCGCCGCGCCCGAAAGCGCGCCGAACGCAATCAGGACCGCCGCGGCGCAAACGCAGGCCTTTTCCGCGATGCTACGTGGCTGCGCTGACATATGCGCCCCCGTCCTGCGTTTCGAACCCTTTTCTTTCGAACTTGTCCCAGCCGTGTTTTCCCCTGAAATAGTCGATGGTCCCGCGTATTCTCCACCATACGGTGAGCTGCCGGTATCCGAAGTTCTCCAGAACCGCGTACAGAAGCAGAATCGCCAGGTCCTTCGGATTCTTGAAATAGAGGAGCGACGATCCGGAAACGTCGGTCTCGGAAGTTTTCGCGGGCCATGCGGCGACGATCACGGCGCCGACCGAGAGGAACACTCCATAGAGAATGGAGAAGGCGAAGAAGAGGATGCAGTAGGTGTAATTGAAGTCATCGAGGAAGAACAGCGCGGGCATACAGAGGTATCCGAGAAACTCGATTGGAGCGCCGAGCAGCTCGAATAGAAAATAGTACGGAAAGGAAAAGAGGCCGACGATGCCGTATGCCCTGTTGAAGAGCATCACGCGGTGGTATCGCAGCGTTTCGATGAGTCCCCGCTGCCACCGATTGCGCTGCTTGGAGAGACTCGAGAGCGTTTCGGGCACCTCCGTCCAGCAGAGCGGATGGGGGGCGAACGCGAGCTTCTTGCGAAGCTTCTTCTCGCGAATGTATCTCTGCAGGCGAACGGTCAGCTCGATGTCCTCGCACACCGTTCCTTCCTTCACCCCGCCGAACTCGCGAACGATCTTCGACTCGAGAAATTGGGTAAGGTAGCCGCCGATCTTCTGAATGAATTCCTTCTGAAAGATGCCGAAGGCGCCCGATATCAGGATGAGCGCGTTGTATTTCGTGAACGCGATTCTCCCCACGGCGAACGACCTGATGTATTCCACGACCTGGAATCGGGCGAGGCTGTTTCTCGGCATTCTTCTCTCGACGACCTTGGAGCCGTTCAGCTTGCATCCGTTTATTATGGCGATCTGGCCGCCGATGCCGACGATATCGGGATTCTGGAGCACCGCCCGAAACGTCTGGAGAAGGGCCGTTTCGTCGAGAATCGAATCCGCGTCGATCGACAGGAAATAGGGGCAGCGGGACGCGTTGATGCCCGCGTTGACCGAATCGGCGCGCCCTCCATTATCCTTGTCTATCACGATGAATCTCGATATATGCGCGGGAAGCTTGCCCTTCGCCTCGTAAAAGCCCTTCGCGGGCCTCGTCGCGATTCGATCGAGATAGTCGATGTCGATCCTCCGCATGTCGAAGGTCTTCTTGAGAACCTCGAGGGTCGCGTCGGTGGAGCCGTCATTAACGATGATTACTTCGAGCATGGGAAATTCGAGGTTCAGGAACGTTCTCACGGAATCGGCGATGATCGTCTCTTCGTTGAACGCGGGGACGATGATCGAGAGCGGAGGCGTCATGGGGGATGCCAGGGCGACATCCAGGTCCTCGAATCCCTTGCAAATCGTTCTGCGGCGGATATCGCGGAACGAAACGAAGAGGAAGAACAGATTGAGCGAATTATAGGCAAGGAAATAAAGGATGAAGAACGTTTCGAGGACGTGATATACGGTTTCGAAATTCGCCATAGTTATCGTCCCGCGTACATCTGCGCTTCTTCCCTGATTTCGATCGAAGGATCCTTGAGGGCGAGCTCCGCGAGCGCGGGCGCGCCGGCGGGATCGGTGAGCTCGAGCACGCGCAGCGCATGAAGTCTCCTGCTCTTGTCGGGAGATTTGTGAAAGGCGTGCCGCATCTCTTCTTCGGGACAGAGCTCGGCGACGATGCTCCGGGCTACGGAATCGTCCTGGACCGACGCGTCGTAGGAGGTGCCCGCGGCGAAGAGGAGGCCTTTCACGCACGAGCCGAGTCCGGGGATCGAGGCAGCCTTTTCTCCGAGTACGGCGAGGGCCTTTCTTTCATCGATCCGCGCGAGGCCGAGAGCGGCCCTTCGCCGGACGAATTCGTCGATGTCTTCGACGGCCCTCGCGCACAGATCGTACGCCGCAGCGCCGCCGATCGCGGCGATGGCATTGACAGTCGCGGCCCTGACCCGTTCGCTGGGATCGTAGAGGAGCTTCTCGAAATGAACGAGAAGCGTCATGCGCTTGAATTTCGCGAGCGCCCCGACGGCCGCGGCCCGGACCTCGGGATCGTCGTCCTCCATGAGATTGACGAGGAATTTCATGGCCCCGCGCTTTCTCGTTTTGCCCAGGAGCCAGGTCATGCCGAGCTTTCGGGTCTTCGTTTCGGGAATGCTCTTGAGGAGCTCGGCGAATTTCTCCGGACTGTCGGCAAGGATCGTCGAGAGGGACGTCGTCACAACTTCCCGGAATCTCCTGTCCGAGGTGTCGAGCACGTGGAAGAGGGCTTCGAGAGCCTGGGCCGTGCCATGGCCTCCGAGGAGCTCGGCCGCCCGCGTCCGAACGGCCGGGGACGGATCGACGAGCATCGATGAAACGGCCGAAACCCTTTCGTCTTCCCTCCCGGTCGCGGAAACGATCTCCATCGCCCGGACGCGCAGCTCCGCGAGAGGATCGCGTTTCATGATACTCAGGATCGACGTCAGGTATTCTCCCGTCGGGAGCAGCGCGAGGATCTCCATCGCCTTGAGTCGCACCTGCGGGTCGTGCGATTCCTTGATTCTTCCGATGAGGTCCCGGGTGAAGTCCCGTTCGTTCTCGGCGAGAATGAACGCCACTTCGAGGTTGTTCGATTGCGCGGCGTTCCGGCCGATGAGCTCCAGGATCGAAGCGAACCGGGAGTCGTTTCGCGCGGAATGAATAGCTGTCTTTATCTGTGCCAGGCTCCAGCGAGCCCGGATAGTCTCGAGGAACGAAGCGTCGTCGAAAGCGGCGAGACTGATGAGGGCGCCGGCTCCGACCTTGACGGAGGCGTCGTCCAGCATTCGGCTCGCCCGCGGAGCGAACTCTCTCAACCCGGATGCGCCGAGCGCGAGCGCCAGCGCCGTGCGCACGTTTTCGTCCGGATCGGTCGCGAGCGCCTGCGCGAATTCGAGAAGCTCTCGCCGGGGATCCGCCGCGATGCGCGCGAGCGCCGCTATTCTCACCTGCGCGGCGGGGTCGGAGAGACCGCTCCTGATCGCTGCTTCATTTCCCTCCATTCCGAAACGCGCAAGCGCGGTGAGGGCTTTTTCCCTGATGGACGGATCGTCGCTGCCGGCGAAGCCGGCGATGAAGCCGTGGGCTTCGTCGCTCTTGATGCGGGAGGCGATCTCGATGAGGGCGCCGAGCGCCTCCGGACGAAGGCCGGCGATCTTGACCGACCCGGCGAGGACTCCCATGCCGGCCGCGGGCACCGCCGCGAAATACGCGAGGATCTCCTTCATGAGCGAGGGCGAGCTATGAGGCAGAAGGCGCGCGATATCCGCGGCCCGGCGCGCGTCGCCCGAACGAGCGAAATACTTGATCGTTTCTCCCTGCACTTCTTCGGACGCGTCGGTGAGGAGCGCCAAGGCCGTTTCTTCGTTCAGCGCGAGATCGAGCTCCCGCATGACTCGAATCGCGGTCTGCTTGACCCGGGGCGTGGGATCGATGAGGAGCCGCTCGATCTGCTCGCGGTGCCGCACGCTCTTCAGGAGCAGAAGAGCCTCGAGGGCCGCTTCACGCGCGAGGGGGCTCGGATCGTCGAGAATGCGCGCGATATCGTCCGTGACGTCGTGCGCTTCGAGCCGCCCGAGAGAATCGACCGCGGCCTTACGCACCCAGCTCTCCTCGTCCTTGAGATGCTCGACGAGATGGGGAATCGCCTCTTTCGCCCCGATTCTTCCGAGGCTCTCGATGATCCGGGCCTTGAGAGACCATTCGGACGTTTCGCGGAGCAGCTCGAGCAGAGGACCCGCGGCTTCAATGACCCGTGCTTCTCCGAGGATGCGTACGATCCTCTTCTTCAAAGGCCTGTCCGCCGTCATGAGCTTCTGCCCGAGGCTCTCGATGATACCGGCTTCCGCGACGAGGCAGAGAATTTTCCTCAGCTCGCCCTTGAACTCCGGCTGTCCGTATTCGTCGAGTATCTTCTCGACGTACCCGATGCGCTCGAGAGCCATCGCCGCTCGCTTTCGGACCTCGGGATCTTCATCCTCCAGAGCGGGGAGCAGAGCGGCAACGGCCTTGTCCCCGAGCTTCTCGAGTGCTTCGACGGCGCGAACGCGCACCCACCACTCGGGATCCTTGAGTATGTTGATGAGGTAATCGATGACCGCCGGATGACCGATCAATCCGAGCGCCTGCGACGCCTTCACTCTCACGAACGGAACGGGATCGGATACGAGCAGCTCGAGGAGCATGTTCACCGAGCGATCGTCCTTGATCTTCCCGAGCGCGCCGGCAGCCTTCGCTCTGACCTCGGGACTGATATCGGACAGCGCATCGCCGAGAACGGCGGCGGCGCTCGCGGCGTTCAGCCATCCGAGTATCTCCGCGGACCACATCCGGACGTGCTCGCTGGGATTGCGCCTCAGCTCCGCCTGAAGAAACGGAATCGCCGGGTCGCCGACGCTGACGAGTATCTCTCCGATGCGGGGAGGAAGCCATGTGTCCGGATAGCCGAGCGCCTCGATGAGAAAAGGAATGGCTCTCTCGTCGCGAATGCGCCCGAGCGCGCGGAGCGCGGCGCCTCGAACGTCCTCGTCCTCGTTCGTAACGTCCCTGATGATCGAAAGAAGAGCCGGAAGCGCTTTTGCGGACCCGATCCGCCCCAGCTTCTCCGCGGCGAAGGCGCGTTTCTTCCACGATTTCGATTTCTCGAGAAGGGCGAGGTATCGGTCCGTGACCCCCGCGGCGTCGTACACTTCGCGGAAATCGCCGATTGCCCGGCCCGCTGCGGCCGCCGCTCTGTCGATGAGCTGTTCCGCCACCAGGCGATCCTTCAGCAGATCGAGCCGAGCGATGGTGTCCGTTTTCGCCGCCCCGTCTTCCGCGGCGATGAGCGAGATGAGGGATCTGTTTTTCCGGACAACGTGCTCGAGGGCCGCCGATTGCAGCGCTTTGGCTGTCTTGAATGCAATGAGCCCGATAAGCGGGACAATGCAAAGCGCCGCAGACACAAATAGAGCGATGACCAGATGATGGATTCCCATGAATCGATCCATTCCCGGCAATCAGTAGTAGAATTTTGCGTTATCCGACCCTGGTCTCCACAGGCTCGAATCGGTTGCAGCCGTGCGAAAGCTGCATCGGGGTCGGATCACGCATAAACCGAGCCAAGGAGGATGGCGGCATAACTCGTATCGTGGCGTTGAGATAAGGCGTATTGCGGGCGATCTTCGAACGTCAGATCCGCGCGATCAGGCGCAGCTCGGCCTGCGGCTTGAACCCTTCGTCTCCCAGGTTTCGAAAGAATCCGCCGGCGGCCGCGCTCAGGTAGAGATGCCTGCGCAGCGGGTATTCGGCCGAGATCTCCGAGTAGCTGTCCCTGTTGTAGAAGCCCGAAGGCCGGGGCAGCCATTCGTACGATCGCGCCTGGATCTGAGCCTGGAGAGAGAACTCCCGGACCTGCGTCATAACCATAGCATCCAGGGAATAGAATTTGAGAAAATCGGATTTCATGCTCTGAGCGCCGACGTTCGCCCGGAATCCGTAGAATGAAGGCGTCAGCAGATATATATTCGTCATCCATCCGCTGCGTATGCCCGCCATGGTGGCGAGCGCCCCGCGGACGCCCCAGCCGCGGAGCGCGACGGATCCCGACAGACGAACGTCGCGGTAGATCGAAGGCGCGTTTCCGGAACGGGGTCCCGAGTAAACGAGGCTCAGGCTTCTGTCGAGGAGATAGAGCTGGTCGAAGGGATTCCGCCACTGCGAAACCGCGACGCTCAGGCTTCCTCTGTCGTCGCGCCATGACAGTCCGGCCCCGGCGCGAGTCGTTTCCCTGAATTCGAAGTCATAAGCGGCGTACGTTTCGAGCCAGATGAATTTCGTCAGCATGACGTTGAAGCCGGTGGGCGCCTCACGCTGCTTGAGATCGAAGTGGGAGGAGCTCTGATATCCGGCCGAAAGCCGCACGCGGTCGGTCCGGTATTTCAAATGAGCCGCGGCGAGCAGGTCATTCGACATTTCTTTGCCGTCCCAGAGATCGACGGGCATACCCGCCGCGCCGCCGATGATGAAACCCCGGCGCTCATAGGCAAGGGCCGCTCCGTCGATGACGGGCGAGCTCGAATAGTCCATCTCGGGAATGAATCTGCCGAGCCGCACGCTCAAGGCGCGGGCGAGAAGGCCGTCGGTCTCGACGTAGCCCGTGTGGATGATGTTTCTGTTGGCGAAGGCGCTCTCGAGGACGTGTTTCTCGGGGCGCGCGAAGTTCAGCCAGTGATGGCTGCGATATTTGAACACGATCCTGTCCGAGAGCGCAGAGAGTTGGAAGGAGCCGGTGAGCCGCATGCCGCTGTACACCGTTGCCGCCGACGAGGAGCCGACGTAGGCGTAACGGGCGCTCAGGTATCCCTTTGCTTTGATGCCGCCGGCGCTTCGCGGCGACGCGGTGGAATCGGGGGATTGGCCGACGGCCTGCGCCGAATGCGAGAGGAGCAAGATACATGCGACGATCAGGGCGGGAAGGCTCGCCTTCGGCCCCGGCCGTTTGTTCCGCCGGCCTTGTCGATTTTCCGCCGGATCAATCACCGCCGCCTCCGGGAAAACCCCCAGGGTGGCAATCGAGACAGCGTCCGCCGTTGTCGTTCGCGTGCCCCGTGTGGCACGCGTGGCAGGAGTATTCCTTGTAGTCCTGGGCGTTTCCGTGACACGTGCCGCATGCCACGCCCGCGTGCGCCCCTGTCTGAATGTTGAACCAGAACGGGCTATGCGCGTAGGAAAACGTGTCCTGCTGGTGGCATTCCTGGCAGTTCGTTCCCGCGCCGAACGCGGCGTGCGGGAAGCGGGAGCTCCGGTAGTCCGCCTCGTGGCAGCTCGAGCATTGCGACGGTCTCGGCACGATCCTGAACGACTGCAGATCGCGGTGGCAGTCGCCGCACTCGAGCGCGCGGTGGGCTCCCATGAGCGGAAATCCGGTCTGGTTGTGATTGAAGCGCGTGACGCTCCAGACCGGTGAGCGGTGGCACTCGTAGCAATCCGTGCCGAGGGAGCCCTTGTGAAAATCGTCGTGGCAGCTCGTGCAGTTTCTATTCGCCTTCTGGAAATTCTTCCGCTTGTGACACTTCACGCAGGGAACGTTCTGATGCAACGCGAAGAGATCCTTCGCCGGATGCTTGAACTTGACGTTCGCGAAAGGAAGGCCGGGAGTATGGCAATCCTCGCACGTCTTCTTGAAGCCATCGCCGTGCGGAGAGCGGTGGCAGCTCGCGCAGCTCGGCTTCGGCGGCGTCGCTCCGTGGCAGGCGTCGCACGGGATCTCGCGGTGTCGGCCGAGGAGCGGAAAGCCGGTGTTCGCATGCTCGTTGAGAAAGCCCGCATCGGAGGTATCGGCGGGCGGCTGCACGCGCTTCTCGCTTGTGGCGGGCAGCCTGGGCGGTTGGGGTCGGCACGTTTCGAGGAATATGGTCAATGCCAGAAGGGCCGGCGCGAGAAGGACGGCGAGGGCGGTCCGACGATTAATCTCGAGCCGCATCGATGTTAATCTCCGCATTCGCCCCCCGCCCATCTGTCATCGTGGCAACTATAGCATGAAGGCTGTCCGGATGTTCCGCCCCGGAGGTCGCTGCCGTGGCATTGCACGCAGTTCTGAAAGGGCAGGCAGAAGTTCGGCGCGTGGAGATGTCCGCCGAGATCGACCGTATGATTGTTCACTCCGCAGTTCGGTTGGTTCCAGTGATCCACATGACATTTCGTGCAGGAGGGCTGTCCGAGGGGACCGCCCTGGAGGCTATCGCCGTGGCATGCGGTGCAATGGAGGTATGGCTCGCAGTAGCCCGCCGCGTGAAGATAGCCGCCGAGATTCACGTTATGAGCCGGTCTGGCGGGCACACTCGGTCCGCTCTGACCTGCGCGCATCGGATTGTCCGTATCCCAGCAGCTCGGCGCCGCAAAGGCGAAGAGGATGGATACGATAACGGCACAGAGCGTTTTCCTGTTCATAATAGTTCGCAGTACGCGCAACACGCTTAATTAATACAGGGACTTCGGGTTTAAGTCAAGACGGAGCGAGCGGTGTGACTTGCCGCTCGGGTGCCTGAAGTGGGCGAAGGCGTTCATGACTTCCCGGGAGTATGGATAACTGCAGTTATTATTGCATATCACTGCAAGCGCTCGCAGCCTATCACGCCCTGCCTCGAACATGGCTTGATGTAGAATGTTGATTCGTGGTAAGATGAGGGTAATCCCAAGTTGAGACAGCATTGATATGCAGCAGGGCTCGAGGTGTTTATCCAGATACGTAGGTCTGTATACTTTAAGTTATAGGGACAGGGGGTGGATCCATGAAAGTTTCCTCTCTTCTCGC
>JAPLKY010000202.1 GCA_026387805.1 Candidatus Krumholzibacteriia bacterium | reverse complement strand
ATTCTTCCCCCGCGCGGAGCCTTTTGATTCGTCGTGATAGGTCATGAGCGATTCGATCGTGACGTCGCCGAGCGTGACCTTCCCCGAGGCGTTGACGATCTTCATCGAATGGGAGAGCACGTCCCTGCTCACGTGATCCTCGTGATTGTGGCTCACGATCGCCACGTCGAAGTTCCCCTCGATCGGGCCGTACTTGAGCGTGCCGAAGGCGCCCGCCGTGTAGGGGTCGATCACAAGGCGGACGCCGCTCGCGAGGACGAGCTCGAACGCGGCATGGCCGAGGTATTTGATCTTCATTCACTTGCCTCCGGAGATTATGGGACTCGCTTCAGGAGAGTATCGCGGGCGGCCGGGAGACGCCATAAAAAAATGGAGAACCGGCTGGAACGTTCCCAGCTCCCGGTTCTCCATTCGTCGCCGTCATATTTCGCGAAAGGCTATTCGGCTTTGGCGTATACGCTGACGCGCTTCTTTTCTTTTCCGAGACGTTCGAACTTGACGACGCCGGTGATGAGTGCGTACAAGGTGTCGTCGCGCCCCTTGCCGACGTTCGTGCCGGGGTGGATCTTCGAGCCGTGCTGACGGACGATGATCGTGCCCGCGTTGATCGTCTGGCCGGAGTAGCGCTTCACGCCGAGTCGATGGGACTGGCTGTCGCGCCCGTTTTTCGAACTCCCGACTCCCTTTTTATGTGCCATGACGCTGCTCCTGTTATCCTAGGCGGTGATCTCTTTGATTCTCACGCGGGTGAAATGCTGCTTATGTCCCTGTTTCTTGCGATAGTTTTTGCGGCGTTTCATCTTATAGAGCATGACCTTGGCTTCGCGGCCGTGACTCACGACCTCGCCGACGACCTTGATGCCCTCGACGAGCGGCTTCCCGACCCGAACGTCCGTGCCGTCTGAATACGCCAGCACTTCGTCGCAGTTGATGAGAGTTCCCGGTTCGAGATCGAGGAGCGGGACGTCCAGGAGCTCGTTCGGCTTTACCATAAATTGTTTGCCCGCAAGGCGTACGACCGCGTACACAGCTATACCTCCTGAGAGTTTCACAAACGAACCATATTGATAACAAAAGAGATGGGGGAAGTCAAGGGCAAAAACGACGATATGCTCTCCTCAGTGAGGCACCCGCCCGCAGTAGGTGTCAGGGAAAATGCAGTAGGTGTACCCCTAGTTCAGCAGAGAATATAGCTCCTTATCCATCATTATCTCAATATCCGCCGCTCGCGAGGAGCGGCCGAGATGAGCGCATGCGAGCCAGTGATGCGTTCAACCGCGTTATTAGGCACCTTCCATTTGGTCCAGTCCCCATAGTGCGCATCCCACCACTTCAACAAGCGTCGGCGATATCCATCATCAATTGGCATCGTGCCCCAGTCATCAGAGAGAGACATTGGCAAGAGAAAGCCACGGTCGGTCCGCACAATCTCGCACGCCTGCGCCCATTCGGCCGGACATAGCGTTACCGTGAGCTGGCGACTGGCCACGCTCAAACCCCTAATCTCAGGGGTTGTTACGTCACGAGGTTTCGGATGCGCAATATGGTAGTCACGAAATGCCTTAATCCTTCTGGCTACCATCGAGAAGGCCCGCCGACGCCGTGTCTCCGCATGAAGACAGGTCCTCCACTCATCTGGCGACATGGCATCAAGAGTCTTCAGAGTGTTGCCGAAAGTTAACCAGGAAATGTCCGGAAACCTGACAACGCGCCGCGGTCCGAGGGCCTTGCGTGACCACTCGTAGCGGGCCCAGGCGAGATGCTGAACCGAGTCGGGTAGACTGAACCACCACCGTTCGCCATGGTGATTTCGCAGATGAGTGACTAGGCACGTCTTCAGGTCGAGTTCAATCTGCTGGACTAGAAGGTTCATGAACAGACGAATTACGGCTTCGGTCATGCCTGCCCCAAATCCCGATGCTTGGCGCTCTGGCAGGTAGTGGCCTTCGATAACGGCACCTTCAAGCCCCCACCTGATCGCCTCGTGTATTCGCTTCATGGAATGATGGTGATAAATTGCCCTATCATGTGCAATACGATCGGCGAAAGACCAGCGTGATCATTCTCATTTGCCATGTCACCTCTACTGCGCCAATATATGATAACATCGCGGTCACCTGCAGGTCGCGAAGCGAGTTGTCGAATACATCGCGCGGTTAGGCACTGCTGTTTGTCCATTCCGAATGGAGCGATGGAATGCGTTTGCGGCGGACGAGCTTCTTATAGGAACCTACGACCTCGCGACTGAGATTCTTTACCCATTCGGCATCCCGAAGACGACCGCGGTAATCAAAATCCTCCCCGTATTCCTCAACTTCATGATTGATATCCACAATCATGTCGCCTATGACCCTTTTGATGCAACTCTGAATCCGAGTCCGCTTGCGCAAATCTAGTACAAAGTCTTTGGGAGAAGCCAATGCCGCTCGTCCAGTCTCATCATCGCGAAGCACTTGGCAAACCATATAGAGAATGACATAACGAGTAAGCGCGTATTTGCCCAACAGTTTATTGTCAAGTCCTGAACTAGACTCGTCTATCGACTTCGCAAGAAGATGGTAAAAGACAATTCGATGTGCAGTCACCTCCGGACGGCCAAACAGATCCGCATGTTTCTCTTCGAATACCTGGTACTTTCGGTGAGTAGCCCAAGGTTCAGTCAAGTCCACGGCCATAATGTATAGGCCCGCAATTTCGTTTGATATCACTTCGCCAGCGCCAAGATGCTCTCCCCGCTTGATTTCATACTCATACTGTCCAGCATACTGTGAACGGAATTCGTTCTGAAGACGGATTTGAATTGGATTATTTGACTTGAAATCGCGTGCGCGCACGCCGTTCTGGTTGTTCGAATAATGCGTCACCATGGCCGAGAGTCCGGAGCGAACATCCATCTCCAGAATCTTAGTCAATATGCGGAGACTATCCGTAAGCGCTTCGCGATTGTCGTAAAGGGCACTGAGGCTTTGGCATCCATTTACAACGTAATAATTCTCGATAGTGATTCTATCGTCTGTATCCTGCACCTTCTCGGCGATCACAGTGATACCATTATGAAAAAGTGGAAACAACTTGTGCTTTGAACTATCACGAATGCTAGTAATGATATCGCGATTAACTTGAGTGCGCCCCAATGGACCCCGAACATTGAAGGCAAACACAGATTGATCCGCTATGCCTTGAAGTGTTACAAGCTCCCTAGCCATTATAGGTGCAATAAGAGCTCGTGTCGATGAATCGACGATATACTTTGCAACTGGGATACCGGCGACATCGAGAGTAATGGGCCTGGTCCGCAAGACTGCTCGCTCATCTGAGACATAGGTTGCAGCAAGCCCTGATCTTCCAACAAGCGTGATTCGTGGCTCAGTTCTGAGAAAAGCAGTACCGTTCGCGTCGACATCAACGTTGGTTAAGAAGATACCATGAACCTCGAACGAAGACAATTTTCTTGGAAGATCCAAGCGCCGGATAAGCCTGGCGACCTCGGCATCTCCTGCGGAATCCAACAGATTCTCTAACGTCTCTGGAGTCTCGAACTGACTCAGCGTGCCTCGAAATTCACGCAAGCTGGCGTCTCCAACGCTCTTTCCCACATCCTGGTAAATGC
>JAPLKY010000238.1 GCA_026387805.1 Candidatus Krumholzibacteriia bacterium | reverse complement strand
CACGGGATAATCGCCGCTGAAGCACGCGACGCAGTAGCCGTGAGGCTCCTCGACGCAGGTGAGGAGCCCTTCGCGGGAGAGATAATGAAGGCTGTCGACGCCGAGGTAATCCCTGATCTCGTCGACCGTGTGGCTCGAGGCGATCAGCTCCCTGCGGGTCGGCGTGTCGATGCCGTAGTAGCACGAATGCGTGATGGGGGGCGAGCCGATCCTGAGATTGATCTTGTCCGCTCCCGCCTGGCGCAGAATCGAGACGAGCTTCCGCATCGTCGAGCCGCGCACGATCGAATCGTCGACGACGACGATCTTCTTCCCCTTGAGAACGCCGCGGACCGGGTTGAACTTGATCCGCACGTCCCAGTCGCGCATGCTCTGGCGCGGCTGGATGAACGTGCGCCCGACGTAGTGGTTCCTGATGAGGCCGAGCTCGAAGGGAATCTTCGAGGCTTCCGAGAAACCGAGCGCGATCGTGTTGCTCGAGTCGGGCACGGCGATGACGATATCGGCGTCGACGGGCGATTCCTCGGCGAGGCGCCGCCCGAGCTTGCGCCGCACCTTGTCGACGTTCTCGCCGAAGACCTTGCTGTCAGGGCGCGAGAAATAGATGAACTCGAAGATGCAGCGCTGGAGACGCTCTTCGGGCTCGGCGAAACGCATGAACTGCGGCCCGCCGGGGCCGAGGATGCAGAGCTCGCCCGGGGCGATTTCGCGCATGTACTGCGCGCCGATGATGTCGAACGCGCAGCTTTCCGAGGCGAAGAGGTACGCGTCGTCGAGCCGCCCGAGGCAGAGCGGGCGAAAGCCCCGCGTGTCGCGCGCCGCCATGACCGTGTCCGTCGTGAGAAACACGAGCGAGAAGGCGCCCTGCACCTTCCGGAGCGCTTCCATGATCATCTCCTCGCGCGTCGATTGCCGGCTGCGGGCGATGAGGTGCAGAATGACCTCGCTGTCGGTGGTGCTTCTGAATATCGAGCCGTCCATCTCCATCCCGCGCCGCAGCTCGATCGCGTTCACGAGATTCCCGTTATGGGCGACCGCGATCTTCCCGATCTTGCAATCGACGAGGAGCGGCTGGATGTTGGCGACGCTCGAGAGCCCCGTTGTCGAGTATCGGTTGTGGCCGATGGCGAGCTTTCCGGGGAGATTCTCGAGAATCTCCCGGTCATAGACCTTCGCGACGAGCCCGATCGCGCGATGCTCGTGGATCCGATCGCCGTCCGAAGTGATGATGCCGGAGCTCTCCTGCCCGCGGTGCTGGAGCGAATAGAGGCCGAGGTAGGCCACCTGCGCCGCATCCGCCGCGCCGTACACGCCGAATATCGCGCACTCTTCCTTGAGCTTCACGCCGTTCACTCCTTCGCCCGGACGGCCGCGGCGCTTCCTCCCGCGTCGAGGCGCGTCGTCGCGAGAATCTCCCAGGTCTGGTAATGCGGATTGAGGAGAAGCCCCTCGCGCCGCGAACGGCTCACGAGCATCTTCTCCGCCGCCGCGAGCGCCGCCTGCTCCGAGGGCGCGCTCACGACGAGCCGCCACACCTCTCCGCATTTCATATTCGAAACGACGAC
>JAPLKY010000324.1 GCA_026387805.1 Candidatus Krumholzibacteriia bacterium | reverse complement strand
GGACTGGAGCGTCGTCGAGCTCGTGCTCGCCGGATACCTCCGGAGATGCGGATACCGCGAGATACGTACGCCGATCTTCGAGTCCACCGAGCTCTTCGTGCGCACGGTCGGGGAGGCCACCGATATCGTGACGAAGGAGATGTACACCTTCCCCGATCGAAAGGGGCGGAGCCTCACGCTTCGGCCCGAGAACACCGCGTCCGTGATGCGCGCGTATCTGGAAAACGGTCTCCACCGGGGGGGGGGCATCGCGCGGTATTACTACGCGGGTCCCATGTTCCGGTACGACCGGCCGCAAGCCGGGAGATACCGGCAGTTCCACCAGATCGGGGCTGAAGCGCTCGGATCGAAAGGGCCCGGGATCGACGCCGAGCTCATCGAAACGAGCCTCGGTCTCTACCGCGCGCTCGGAATACCGGAGCTCGAGGTTCGGCTCAACAGCGTCGGCTGTCCCGCGTGTAGGCCCGCGTTCAAGAAGATTCTCTCGGCGAGCCTCGCGGGGCTCCGGGGGGAGCTGTGCGCGGCGTGTCTCGAGCGGACGATGACGAATCCCCTGAGGATTTTCGACTGCAAGGAATGCGGTCAGGTGAAGGAGCGGCTCCCGAAGATCACCGATCACCTCTGCGCCGATTGCCGCGACCATTTCGTGAGGCTTCAGGGGATGCTCGGCGAGATGGGTATCCGGTACGCGCTCGATCCGCTCCTCGTCCGCGGCCTCGATTATTACACGAAGACCGCCTTCGAGATTCTTCATCCCTCGCTCGGAGCCCAGAACGCGCTCTGCGGGGGAGGACGCTACGACGGCCTCGCGGAGGACTGCGGCGGCCCGTCGATTCCCGCCGTCGGCTTCTCGGCGGGCATGGAGCGCCTCATGGAGGTCCTTCCCGCCTCTTTTTCCGCCGAGCGCCGTGGACGGCACACGGACGTCTTCGTCGTCGTGCTCGACGAGGCTTTCAGCGCACAAGCGCTCCGCATCGCCCGCGAGCTTCGCGCGCAGGGACGCTCCGTGCTCGTCGATCTCTCCATGCGGAGCCTCAAGAAACAGCTCAAAGCGGCTTCCGACGAGCTCGCCCCGCTCGCCGTGATCATCGGTCTCTCCGAGATCGAACCGAGCGCGGCGGCGCTCAAGAACATGAAGACCGGCGAGCAGCGTCCGGTCGAAGCCGGCGCCCTCGCCGCGGCGGTCGCGGGCGAATTGGAGCGGACCGATGGATGAACGCCCGATCGATCATTATGGCGCTTCATGGAAGCGCACCCATCGCTGCGGAGAGATAGGCGCGCGGGACGAGGGGAAGGAGGTCGTTCTCGCCGGCTGGGTGAAGCGCGTGCGGGAGCTCGGCTACCTCACCTTCCTCGATCTCTGGGATCGCACCGGAATCGTACAGCTCGTCACGGAGCGGGATTCGGGAGGTCTCCAGACCCTTTTCAAATCCCTTCGCGCCGAGGACGTCATCGCCTGCGCCGGGACGGTGCGGATGCGCCCGAGCGACATGATCAACCCGCACATGAAAACGGGGGAGATCGAAATCGTCGCGTCCCGGATCGCCGTCTTTAACCGAAGCGAGGTCCCTCCGTTCGCCGTGACGGCCGACGTCCAGGCGAACGACGACCTGCGGCTGCGGTACCGTTACCTCGACCTTCGCCGGGAGCCGCTCCAGCGGAACATCGAGATGAGGCACAAGCTCGCGCAGGCGGCGCGGGGATTTCTCTCGGGGGAGGGATTTCTCGAGATCGAAACGCCGATGCTCGTGCGGCGCACCCCCGAAGGCGCCCGCGACTACCTCGTGCCGAGCAGGCTCCAGCCTGGCAGATTCTACGCGCTCCCGCAGAGCCCCCAACTCTACAAGCAGATTCTCATGGTATCCGGGTTCGACCGCTATTTCCAGCTCGCCCGCTGCCTGCGGGACGAGGATCTGCGCGCGGACCGGCAGCCCGAGCATACGCAGATAGACATCGAGATGAGTTTCGTGACGGAGGAAGATATCTTCTCCGTCGTCGAGCGGCTGATGCACGAGGCCTTCTCGCGCGTCCTCGGCGCCGAGATTCCGATCCCGTTTCCGCGCATCGATTATGGCGAGGCGATGAACCTCTATGGAAGCGACAAACCCGACGTCCGGTTCGGGCTCGAAATCCGCGATTGCGGAAACGTATTCCGGGAGTGCGAATTCGGCATCTTCCGGTCGATCCTCGAGCGCGGCGGGACGGTGCGGGGCATTTCGCTTGAGAAAGGCGCCGCCTTCTCGAGGCGCGAGATCGCGGATCTCGAAACGCTCGTCAAGGCCTCCGGGGCGGGCGGGCTCGTGTGGATCAAACTCGAGGCGTCCGGCGTCTCATCCTCCATTTCGAAATTTCTCACCGCGGCGAACGTCGCGATGCTCCGGTCGACGTTCGACCTCGGCGCCGTGCCGGGTCTCATCCTTCTCGTCGGCGGCGATGAGACCGCCGTGGTGAAGGCGCTCGGGGAGCTCAGACTCCATCTGGGGCGGAAGTATCTTCTCACCGGGGGCGAAGGCTACCGGTTCCTGTGGGTGAATCGATTCCCCCTCTTCGTCCCTTCCGAGGCGGGAGGGTGGGAGGCCGCCCACCATATCTTCTCGATGCCCTTCGAGGAGGACCTTCCCTTGCTCGCGAGCGATCCCGGCAAGGTTCGGGGGCACCTCTACGATCTCGTCTGCAACGGGACGGAGCTCGGTTCGGGAAGCATCCGGATCCACCATCGCGAGCTGCAGGAACGTCTCTTTGCCATCATCGGCATCTCTCGGGAAGAGGCCGACCGCAAATTCGGATTCCTGCTCGAAGCGTTTCAATACGGAGCTCCTCCGCACGGCGGCATCGCCCTCGGGCTCGACCGGATCGCGATGATCATGTTCGGCGGCACAACGATCCGCGATTTCATTGCATTTCCGAAAACGCAGAGCGCGACTTCCCTCATGGAGGGGGCTCCCTCGGAGGTGGAGGAACAGCTCCTCGATGATCTTCACATCCGGGTGAAATCGGAGGATCTGAAGCCCCGGTGACGCGCGGGCGGGGGCCGAAGCGGTCATTTTTATCGGCTTTTTCCTTGACTTTGGATGGAAGCGTTATTAACGTAAGAAGAAGTCTATGATTTCTAAGCATAAGGAGGAATGCGAGTTATGAAATTACGCGGGATGGTGGTAGTGCCGTTTTCCATCCTCCTTGCGGCAGCGCTCCTGTCGGGAGGGTGCGGGAAGGCGCAGCCGTGCCGGACCAGCCTCGTGACGCTCGATGAGACGCGGCTCGACGCCGAAACGTACGAGCAGGAGGCGGCGGAGACGGCGAAGAGCGTCGCTGATCTCGAGAAGAAGCTCGGTCAGAAGAAGAGCGAAATCGAAGAGGTGAAGAATAAGCCGGAGGATCTCAAACAGAAAGTTCGCGATCTCAAGAAAGGGAGCGGCAGGGAGTAGCAGGAGAGCCCTGCAAGGAGCGTGCAATGATTA
>JAPLKY010000279.1 GCA_026387805.1 Candidatus Krumholzibacteriia bacterium | reverse complement strand
CGCTTCGATCCATTTCTTGCTGTTGTCCCAGGTGCCCCCCGCATTCGCCATGAAGATGCCGAAAAGCACTCCCGTCGCCGTCGCGCCGGCGAGGAATCCGCCGAGCGCCTCGGGCCCGAGAGTGAAACCAACGATGAGCGGCAGGGCGACCGCGAGCGTGCCCGGAATGATCATCTCCCGGAGCGCGTTCTTGGTCACGATATCGACGCATTTGCCCGTATCCGGTTCCGCCGTGCCCTCCATGAGCCCCTTGATCTCGCGGAACTGCCGCCGTATCTCGATGACCATCTTGTTCGCCGCTTTGCCGACCGCCTTCATGGTGAGGGAGGCGATCACGAGCGGCACCGCCGCGCCGAGGAAGAGGCCGATGACGACTGTTGCCGACGAAAGGCTGATGCTCGTGAGCTTCGCCGTATTCTGGTACGCGCTGAAGAGCCCGAGCGCCGTGAGCGCCGCGGAGCCGATCGCGAAGCCCTTCCCGATCGCCGCGGTCGTGTTGCCGAGGGAATCGAGCCGGTCCGTGATCTTTCTGACTTCGGCGCCCGCATGCGACATCTCCGCGATGCCGCCCGCGTTGTCGGCGATGGGCCCGTACGAATCGGTCGACATGACGATCCCGATGGTTGCGAGCATACCGACCGCGGAGAGCGCGATCCCGTAGAGTCCGCTCGTCATGAACGAAACGTAGATCGCGGCGCACAGGGTCAACATCGGAAGAATGACGCTTTCGAATCCGACGGCGAGCCCCGTGATAATAGTGGTAGCGGGTCCCGTCGTGCTCGCGTTCGCGACCATCTGGACGGGGCGCCCGGACGTGTAGAACTCGCTTTCGAGCCCGATGAGAATCCCCGCGAAAATACCGGCGAGCACCGCATAGAACGGTTTCAATTCGCCCACGATCCCTTTCGTCGCGAAGTATGCGCCTATGATGAAGATGCCGCCCGCGACATAGGTCGCGTAGCGGAGCGCCGACTGGGGATTGAGCCGTTTGAGGAATCCGATCGACGCGATCCCGAGAAGAGACGCAATGAGACCGATTCCGATCAGGACGAGGGGCAGCGACATGTAGCGAATGGGCTCGATCATGATCGCGCCGATCGCCATCGTCGCGACAACGCTTCCCACGTAGCTCTCGAAAAGATCCGCGCCCATACCGGCCGTATCGCCCACGTTATCGCCGACGTTATCCGCGATGACGCCGGGATTCCGGGGATCGTCTTCGGGGATTCCCGCTTCGATCTTGCCTACGAGATCGGATCCGACGTCGGCGCTCTTCGTGTAGATGCCGCCGCCGACTCGCGCAAAGAGCGCTATCGAGCTCGCGCCCATCGCGAATCCATTGATAATGAGCGGATCCTGCGTAAACAGGTAGAAGAAGCCGAGCCCGACGAGCCCGAGCGCGGCGACGCAGATTCCCATGACGGAACCGCCCCGGAACGCAACCGAGAGCGCGCTCGATATTCCTCCGTCCATCGCCGCCTGGGTCGTCCGCGCGTTGCTCCGCGTCGATGCCTGCATCCCGAGGAGCCCGGCGGTCATCGAGCACAGGGCGCCGCTGAGAAACGCGACCGCGGTCCAAACGCTGAGCGTGAGCGAAAGAACCGCGAAAACCA
>JAPLKY010000390.1 GCA_026387805.1 Candidatus Krumholzibacteriia bacterium | reverse complement strand
ACCCGTTCTTCACGACGAAGCGCGCCAAGGGAGGGACGGGGCTCGGCCTCGCGATCGCCTACCGCATCATCGAGGAGCACGGCGGGGGCATCACGGTCAAGAGCAAGCAGGGCGCGGGAACGACGTTCACCATCAGGATCCCGGCGAAATCCCCGGCGCCGCCGAAGAGCGGGGCGCCGCAGGCCAAACCGGGCGCCCAGGGCCCGTCGAAAGGATAGCGATGAAGAGAATCCTCATCGTCGACGACGACGTCGCCGTAACCAATTATTTCATGGTCTTCCTCGTGCAGACGGGACTCTTCGAGCCATCCGTCGCAAACGACTCGCGCGAAGTCGCGGGACTCCTCCAGCGTGAGCGCTTCGACGCAATACTGCTCGACATGGACATGCCGAACGTGAGCGGCATGGATATCCTGCGCGCCATGCGGGGGAAAGGGGACGACACGCCCGTCGTCATCCTCACCGGCGTGAGCGACGTCGACCTCGCCGTCCGCGCGATGAAGCTCGGCGCGTTCGATTACCTCACAAAGCCCGTCGACGACCAGAATCTCGTCCATGTTCTCGAGAACGCGATCGAGCATCGGACGCTTCACGAGACGATCGATCGGCTCCCGAAGCGGCTCGCGAGGAAGGACCTCGCGTTCGAGGCCGCGTTCACGCGGTTTCCGACGCAGGACGACCGGATGATCCGCCTCTTCCATCAGGCGGAGAAGCTCGCCGCGAGCGACGTCAGCATTTTCATATGGGGCGAGAGCGGGAGCGGAAAGGAGACGCTCGCCCGCGCCATCCACGAGGCGAGCCCGCGCAAGGACGGACCCTTCGTCGTCGTCGAAGTCGACAGCCAGGATCCCGATAAGTTCCCCGCCTTCTTTTTCGGCCAGGCGAAGGACTGGCGCGGCTCCCGCGAGGAGACGCCGGGACTCCTCGAACAGGCCGACCACGGAACGCTCTTCCTCAACAACATCGGAGAGCTCTCGCTCCCGATGCAGGTGAAGCTCAAACGCCTCATTCAGACCGGCGAGTACTATCGCGAGAGCTCGACGTGCATCCGAAAAGCCGACATCCGCATGATCGTCTCGGCCAAGCGCGATCTCACGCATCCCGACTACGTGAACCGCTTCTCTCGGGACCTCCTCTACCACCTCATGATCAACTCGATCAGGATCCCGCCGCTGCGCGAGAGGCCCGGCGATATCCCGCTCCTGGCCGAGCTCTTTCTCAAGGAGGAAAGCGAGAAGGCCGGAAAGGAGATCGCCGGCTTTTCCGGGGAATGCATGGAGCTTCTCTCGTCCTACCAGTTCCCCGACAATGTGCAGGAGCTCCTCACGATCGTCGCGGGCGCCGTCGCGAACGCCGACACCGATACGATAACCGTCGAATCCCTGCCTCTTTTCATCAGAGAGCGGATCGAGCAGGGCGCCGGCGCCGAGACCTTCATGCCGAAGAGGCTCGACGAGGTTGTTCGGGAGCACGTTCGGCTCACGCTCGCCTATTTCGGCCAGCAGAAGGAAGCCGCGGCGGAAGTCCTCGGAATCACTCCCGGCGAGATCGACCGGATCACGGCCGAGGATCTGTCGGAGGAGTGAGCGTCGCCTCCCCCTTCAACCACCGGTCGAACCACCCGAGCACTTCGGCGTACCAGAACTTCTGGTTCTGAGGCTTGAGGATCCAGTGCCCCTCGTCGGTGAAACGGATCATCTTCGAGGGGACGCCGAGCCGCCGGCACGCGGAGAACATCGTCTCCCCTCCCGTGATCGGCACGCGGTAGTCGAGATCGCCGTGCGTGAAGAGGTGCGGCGTCGAGAAGTTCTTCGCATAGCGGATCGGCGACGTCCCGTCGTACACCTCGGGCTTCTCCCATGGAGTCCCCGTGAGATCCCATTCGGGAAACCAGAGCTCTTCGGTCGAGCCCCAGGAGCTCCACTCGTCGGCGTCCCCCGCGTGCGTAACGAGCGCGGCGAACATTGTGTCCTCGTTGTGCCCCTGAAGCCAGTTGCAGAAAAAGCCGCCGTAGGAGTCCCCCCACGCGCCGACACGCTTCGCGTCGATCCATTGATTCTTCTCGAGAATAGCGCGGACGCCGGTCTTGAGATCGTCGACGGGTCTCCCGCCCCAATCGCCGCGGATGTCGTCGCAGAATTTCCGGCCGTAGCCGTTCGAGCCGCGCGGGTTGCAGAAGAAGACCGCGTAACCGGCGCCCGGGAAGAGCGCGTACTCCGTGCGGAAACCGTTCACCCACATCTGCTGCGGTCCGCCGTGGACCCGCACCATCATCGGGTATTTCTTCGAAGGGTCGAAGTTCATCGGCTTGATGAGCCAGCCCTCGATATCGGCGCCGTCGGCGCCCTTCCACCAGTACTCCTCCGCTCCCTGCGGCACGAAGAGGGAATCGTAGAGATCCTTGTTGGCGAAGGTGATCTGCTTGACGTTCTTCCCGGCCTTATCGCAGCGGAAGATCTCGAAGGTGTGCGCCATCGGGCGATGGCGATAGACGAAGAAGGCGTCCTTCGGCCCCGCGGCGACGTCGGTATGGAAGCCTCGCCCCGCCGTCTCGCCGCCGATGACCGTCCTGACCGCGCCCCCCTTCGCCGGCACGACGCAGAGGTTCACGTCGCCGCGATCCTCGACCTCGAAATAGACGCTCTTTCCATCCTCGGCCCAGAAGAAATCGCCGACGCTCCGATCGAAATCGGCCGTGAGGCTCCGCGGCTCGCCGTCGGGCAGCGACATGAGCATGAGCTCGTAGCGGTCGGACTCGTAGCGGGGCCGCCGCGTGGCGCGATACGCGAGGCATGTGCCGTCGGGCGAGACACGCGGATGCGTATCGGCGGCGGGATTCGTCGTGATCTTCTTCACCTCGCCCCCCGCGAGCGGCACGCACCAGATCTCCTCGTTGTAGGAGACGGCCTGATCGACGTCCTGTTTGCCCGAGAAATAGAGCATCGTGCCGTCGGGAGATATTTCATAATCCCGTCCGGCGGAAGCGAGCCAGTAGGTGAGCGCATCGAACGTGAGCGAGGGGGTGAGATCGCGCGGCGCGCCCCCTTCGACCGGGGTATGATAGAGATGCTGCACCTTTCCATCCTCGTAGGCGTTCCAGTGACGATACATGAGGTGCTCGTGCACGATGGCGCCGAGCTTGCTCTCTTCCTTCTCTTTGTCCTTCTTTGCAATGCAATCGAGGTCGGGACAATCGAGCCAGGTCCTCGCCGCGAAAACGAAGCCCGTGCCGTCCGGCGCCCATATCATGTCGTCCACGCCGCCGGGGAAATCGGTCACCTTCCGAGCCTCGCCGCCGGAGACCGGAATGACGTAAATCTGCGGATCGCCGTCCCTCGCCGAGATGAAGGCGAGCGTCGCGCCGTCGGGAGACCACGACGGCGTGTCGTCCCTCTTCTCGCTTGTCGTCATGCGCCTCGGCTCTCCCCTCTCGGCCGATACGATCCAGATATCCGCGTTGCGATTGTTCTTCTCGAGATCGGTCGTCGTGAGCGTATAGGCGATCCACTTCCCGTCGCTCGAGAGCTGCGGTTCGCCGACCGCCTTCAATTTCCAGATATCGCCGGGGGTGAGCGGCTTCCTGTCGGCCGCCGGAGCGGCGGATAGAGACGCCGCGCAGAAGAGCGCGGCGGCGAGGATTATCGAAAGCGTCTGTGCATGCGTGAATCTTTTCATACGGCCTCCTTCGACCACATACGTCATTGAGCTGACGAACGGTTCATTCTACATCGACTCCCGCGCTTTTTAAAGCAATTACATGCTTGCCATCGACGGCCGCTTGCGATATTACAGGATCATGACGAAGAAGGAAGAAGCCCGCCAGGAACGAAAGCTCAAGTTCATCGAGTCGCTCAAGCGGAGACAGACGCGCGATATCATCGAGCCGCTCGCGAAGAAGATCGACTCCTTCATGGAGGGGAAGCTCGCGCCGGAGGATCTCTTCAAGGCCATACACTACGTGGCGGCGCAGAGCGAGAAGGTCACGAAGAAGTTCCGTAACCGCCCGGACGTCGTTCTCGCCGAGATCGCGATGGACGAGAACAAGTTCACGACCGAGGTCGGCGATATCAACGTCAAGGCCCGCCTCGGCGACATCATGACGCTCTTCGTCGACGCGATCGTGAACCCGGCGGACCCGCGCGGCGTCATGACGGAGGGCATCGCCGCGGCGATCAAGGCGGCGGGCGGCGACGAGATCGAACACGAGGCCGTCGCGAAGGCGCCGATCGCGGCCGGCTGTGCGATCGCCACGACGGCCGGCACGCTCCAGAACCTCCGCGTCATCCACGTCGCCGTCTCCGCGGAGCCTGGCGGGGCGAGCTCTCCCGGCACGGTGAAGCTCGCCGCATCCGCCGCGCTCAAGCTCGTCGAGGAGCTCGATCTCGAGTCGATCGCGATCCCGGGGCTTGGCACGGGCGCGGGCGGCGTCTCCCCGGACGATTCGGCCGCGGCGATCTTCGAAGCGATCAGGGCGCACAGGCCGAAGAGCCTCTCCGACGTCACGCTCATCGCCCGCGACGAGGCGATGGTCGCCGCCTTCGTGCGCGTCCTCGAACAATTCGACATGGAGGTTCCATCATGATCGTCTACCGAGCGGACACTCGAGGACCCGAAGAAATAGGAAGAATCGGATTCAAGGCAAGGAACCCCATGTCTCTTGCCGCCGCGAAGTCGCACCTTTTGTCGTATTGCACATCGGGCAGGAAGCCGTTGGATCTATCGCGACGAATAATATCCAGCCCCCAGCCGGAATATGTATCCACCGATCCGACCCAGGGCTGCGGCGGGTATTCCGGCAAAGGCTACGTATACAGGATAGAAATCCACGCCCTTGCGGAAAGACCCTGGACCAATCAAGTGCTCGAACAGAACCTGAATCTGAAACCGAATATGCTCTGGCCCAAGCTGTTGATGGACGCCGGCACACTGGGCGCGGCGAAGATCATAGCCTTGAAACATTTCGGGACCGCGACCAGAGAAGTCACGTTCCTGACGAACATACCCGGCTCCAGTATAAAGGCGTACAGAAAGAGCAACGAGACAATATTCAAGACGTGTAAGTGACGGACGGCGGCGGATCCTCCCGCGGCAGGCGCGTGACGTCACGTCGCCGCCCCGCCTCGAAAGAGCCCGGCAAGCAACCGACCCAGGTGCCGCAGCATCTTCGGATCCCCCAGGCGACGCAGGCACAAAAGGAGCATGTGCGGATCGCGCGCCTTCTGCAGCAGCTGCCGGTATCTGACGATGTACATTTCCCTCCATCCGAAATCGGGCTGGATGAGGATCGGCACGCTTGGTGGGGTGGAAAGGAATGAGTTGCGCGCCTCGTGGAAGGGCGTCGACCAGCTGAAATCCGCGGGAAGGCAACCGCACTCGCGGGCGAACTCCTCGACCTCGGTGCCCGGGAAGATATTGATCCCGATGCTGCCGCCCAGGCGGCTGATGCAGCGAGCGTTCTCTCGAATGAAACGCAACGTCTCCCTGGCATCGGCCAACGTCTCTCCGATGTGGCCGAAGGTGAAAAAGACTTTGGTCTTGAAGCCGAGGCGATGAGTGAGCGCCAGTGCCTCGGAAATCTGTTCCCGACTCATCTTCTTCTTCATTCGCAAAAGCACCCGGTCGCTTGCCGACTCGGCGCCGAAGTCCAGATAGTAGCAGCCTGCCTCGCGCATGAGCCTCAGAATCTCCTCGTCGATCGTATCGGCGCGAACCTCGCATTCCCAGGGCCGATCGATATTTCGATCGATGATCTCCATGCAGAGCGCCCGGATGTAGTCGCGGCGCAGCGTGACCAGGGCGTCCATGAACCGGAACCCCCGCGCCCCGTACGTATCGCGCAGCTGTTCCATCTCATCAACCACGTGGCGCGGCGTTCGATAGGTGACGCTATGACCCCAGATTGTGGCGGCCGAGCAGAAGGAGCATGCGAAAGGGCAGCCTCGCGATGCCATGACGTGGAAAGCCCTGCCGCCCACGAACTCGTTCTCGAGTCTGTAGAGCGGATTGGGCAGAAGATGGCGCGCGGGGAATCCCAGGCTGTCGAGATGGCGCTCCCGCGGTCGCGCGGGTCCGGCGAGGATTTCCCCATCGTGCCGGCACCAGAGACCCGGGATGCCCGTCAGGTCGCGGCCGCCATCGAGGACTCGCCGCGCGAGGTCGAGCAACGTCGCCTCTCCCTCGCCGACGACGACCGCATCGACCTGAGGGAGGTGAGTCAGCGTGTCGTGCGGGGTGCAGGTCGCGTGGGACCCTCCAAGGACAACGACGGTCTCGGGGGCGAAGCGCTTCGCCTCGGCGGCGTAGAGGAAGGCTTGAAAACGCGCCGCGGTCGTCGTGCTGATGCCGAGGATCCCGGGACGAGCTTCCCGAAAAACGTCGATGAAGCTCCGCGGGTCCACCTGACGGTCGAGGATCTCCACACCGATACCGGCCGTCTCGAGCGAGCCGGCGAGCCAGGCCAGCCCCAGGGGCGGCATCGCTCCGACGAAGCCCGGCATTTGGGGCTCCTCGGCATGCAGCAGCAAGACCTCCGGCACGTTGCCACCTCGCCCCCGGCGCTCGATCCATCAGACCGCCGTGCGCGCATGTGCGCCTTTTTCGAATCAGCCGCTTGTGTGATTATTCAATACCGGTGAGATCGTACGCGCGGAATCCGATCTTGTCAACGAGAACGGGTTCTACCGCATTATCCTTTGATGTTCTTCCGCGCCGCATGAAATCCGCTTGCCAATTGATATCCGCCGTGATTCATTCTCCGTGAGAATCGATATGAATGAAAAGCTGTATCGCAAGACCAGGGCTCGAGGACTCAACTTCAGCCACGCGGCTGAAGTCGGAGTCTATTTGCCGGAATCATCAAATATTCTCGGATTTATCAAGGATGGTATCCGGGTCGATCTATTCGAGCCGAATCCCGACTGCATAGAGAAACTGAACGACTATTTCAAAGGTAATTCGAATGTTCGAATATTCCCCTATGCCATCTACGCCGAAAACGGGCCGATTCGGCTGTATCGTGACGGAGCCTCGACCTTCGTCGCCGACCTGAAATCTTCCCCGGCGCTGGCCAACGATCGGTACCGGCCGGCGCAGGGAGATATATTCTGCGCTGAGGCGCGCGTGTTCAGCGACTTTGACGACGGCACAATCGATCTCCTGAGCATTGATACGGAAGGATGCGAATGGTACGTCCTTATGCATCTCAAGAGCCGACCGCTGGTCATATCGCTGGAAACCGGTTGGAAGAAATACCGAAATCCGTATTTCCCCCAGATCGAGAACTGGATGAGCGAGAATGGATATGGAAAGTGGTACCGGGATGGATCCGATACCGTGTATTTGAGACGGGATATCAAGGTCAATCCGCTGAGGAAGATATTTCGTTTCATCAAAGGCTGAATCTTCGAGGCCCGGCTATTTCAGACAGGCCCGCCTGCTCCGATGCTCCATGGTTGCGCCTCTGAAGCTGCACCGGCGCTCTCTTCCCTCCTCGCGCTCTAGTCGGAAAAATCCCCCTTCGTTCCCTTTTCCGCCGAGAGGGCTCCGGCCCCGGTCTTTATCTTCTCCGCGGTCCACTCGGTCAGGTCCTCGATCCGGCTCCCCTTCGGGCCGAGGTCGAAGGAACCGGCGGACAGTATGGCGTCGACGGCCAGGGGCGCGGTATCGGCCGCGTTGAAAACCGTCGTCAGCAGGTTGAAAGTGAAATCTTCCACGGCGGCGACCATCCGCTCGCGGATGGCGGCCGGTTGACCCAGAAGGCGATTTTCGAAAGGAAGGTTGAGCTTCTTGTAGTCCCCTTTCTTCCATCCCTTTTCGGCGGCGTGCTCGACCATGGTACCCCACAGAGCATCGGAAACGCCGGTGTCGGGCACCTTGATGAAATTTCCGTCGGCATCGAGCTTCGCGTTGCCGTAGTCGTTCACCTCGACCCCCCACGAGATCATCTGGAGAGCGGTTGCCACGTTCGCCTTGGTCGTGGCGGTTTCCTTAGCGATCCGGCGCAGACGGTCGCTGCTGTTGCCCGACGTGCCGTGCTGGGCCCCCGAGACCTTGTACGGCGCGAGAGCCCGGTGAATGGATGCCGTGAGCTCGACCTGGATTCCCG
>JAPLKY010000160.1 GCA_026387805.1 Candidatus Krumholzibacteriia bacterium | reverse complement strand
GCTGTACAGAGAGATCTTCCTCGTCCCCGTGATATGCGGGCTGCTGATTCAAGGCATCAAGCTGATTCTGCAGTGCATAGCGGAGAAGAGATTCAAGCTCGACGCCGTGACGCAGGCGGATGGGATGCCGAACCTGCATTCGGCCGTCTTCAGCTCGCTCTCGATGAGCATCGGGATGAAGTACGGTTTTTCGTCGATTCTCTTTTCGGTCGTCGCCGCGTACAGCGCCATCATCATACACGATACGATGCGACTCAAAGGAGAAAAGGTAAAGCAAACGAACGTCCTCAACAGGATCATCTCGAGCAACGAGGGCTATCAGGACATCACGGAGAACGGGGAGTTGCGGACGCTCCGTTTCAAGCCTCTCGATGTTCTCTCCGGAACGGTGCTCGGCATCATCGGCGCCTATTGTCTCTTGTAGGATCAAGCGAGACCTATGGCTCTTCTCGATCGGATACGGACTCCCGCGGATCTCAAGGGGCTCTCGCTCGACGAGCTCGTTGCGCTGAGCGATGAGATCCGGCAATACATCATCGAAGTCGTATCCGTTCGGGGCGGGCACCTCGCGTCGAGCCTCGGGGCCGTCGAGATCGCGCTCGCTCTCCACTACGTTTTCGATTCGCCTCGGGACAAGATTCTCTGGGACGTGGGCCACCAGAGCTACGCCCACAAGATTCTGACCGGACGAAGAGAGGCCTTCAAGAGCCTGCGGACGCGCGGGGGACTGAGCGGATTCCCGAATACCGCCGAAAGCGAGCATGACGCGTTCGGCGTCGGGCACGCGAGCACGTCGATCTCCGCGGCGCTCGGCATCGCGGTTTCGCGCGATCTCCTCGGCGGGGATCAGTACGTTATTTCGGTCGTCGGCGACGGAGCGATATCGGGCGGACTCTCCTTCGAGGGGATCAATCAGGCCGGACACCTCAAGAAGAATCGATTCATCATCATTCTCAACGACAACGAGATGTCCATCTCGAGGAACGTCGGGGCGCTCGCCAGGTATCTGACGAGGATAACGACAAAGAGGGTTTATCTCCGGTTCGAGGCGGACGTGTGGGAGCTTCTCGGGAAAGTGCCGCGTTACGGGCTCAAAGCGCGCAAGGTCGTCCGCCGCATGAAGGAGAGCATCAAGAATCTCCTCGTTCCCACCATTCTGTTCGAGGAGCTCGGATTTCGCTATTTCGGTCCTTTCGACGGCCACGATCTCGCGCAGCTCGTTTCGGCGTTCTCGCAAATCCGCGACGTTCCGGGCCCCGTCATCGTTCACGTTATGACGAAGAAGGGGAAGGGGTATTCATTCGCCGAGGAGAATGCGGAGAAGTTTCATGGAATCGGGAGCTTCTACAAAGCGACGGGCGACTCGAAAAGCAACGGGACCCGTGCGACCTACAGCGAAGTGTTCGGCGCAGCGCTCGTCGAGCTCGCCGGGCGGGACACGAGCGTCGTTGCCGTTACCGCCGCGATGAAGGAAGGGACGGGGCTCGCTCCGTTCGCGCGCGCGTTTCCGGAACGATTCTTCGACGTGGGGATCGCGGAGCAGCACGCCGTCACCTTTGCCGCCGGGCTCGCGCGGTCCGGCCTCAAGCCCTTCGTCGCGATCTATTCCACGTTTCTCCAGCGCGGTTTCGATCAAATCATCCACGACGTGGCGTTGCAGCGGCTCGGCGTGCGATTCGTTCTCGATCGGGCGGGGCTCGTCGGGGAGGACGGACCCACGCACCACGGCTCCTTCGACTTGAGCTACCTGCGCCTCGTGCCCGGAATGGTAGTGATGGCGCCGCGGGACGATGAGGAGCTTCGGCGCATGATGCTTACCGCGCTCGATTACGGAGCGGGTCCTATCGCGATGCGATTTCCTCGCGGGGATGCGGCCGTCGGATCGCCCGATCCGCGGCGGATTGCCGTGCCGATCGGAAAGGGAGAGGTGCTGCGCCGGGGCGTGGACGCAACGCTCGTCGGCGTGGGATCGATGGTGGGAACGGCGCTCGCGGCCTCGGAGATTCTATGCCGGTCGGGAATTTCGGCATCCGTGATCGATGCGAAGTTCGTCAAACCGCTCGATTCCGATCTTCTCGCGTCCTTCGGGGGCGAGGGTTCGCCGATCGTCTTCGCGCTCGAGGAGAACTCGCGCTGCGGAGGCTTCGGCGACGCGGTCCTCGAGCTCTTCTCGGATCGGGCGCCGGGGACGCGAGTCGTGACGATCGGGCTGCCGGATCATTTCGTGCCGCACGGGAAACGGGACGAGCTGCTCGATGAGATCGGCATATCCGCGCAGGCGGTGGCGGCGGAGGTCGCCCGGATCGCGCATTCGCGCGGGAAATCGGATCATGGAGGAAGTCGATGAAGATCGCGAAACTGGGACTTGTCGCGAACGCGCGAAAGAAGGAGATCCGGGACGTCATGAAGGACGTTCTCCGGCTCGTACCGAGAAGCGTCGTCGTGTGCGGGCTCGATGAAACGGCGAACCTGGCGCCGGCGGATGCGGTGCAGCGCGTCGAGACCCTGACCGGATGCGACGCGGTGCTCGCCCTCGGCGGCGACGGCACTCTTCTCATGGCGGCCCGCATGGTGGCCG
>JAPLKY010000247.1 GCA_026387805.1 Candidatus Krumholzibacteriia bacterium | reverse complement strand
TCGGGCCCGTGTCCCGCATCTTCTTGATCTGCTCGATGATGATCGTCGTGGCGCGGCTCGTCGCGTCGCCCTTGGTCTGCGCGAAGGCCATGAACGTCCCCTTCGCGAACGCGTCGGACGAGTAGCGCGAAGCGGCCGAGTAGGCGAGCCCCTCGTCGCTGCGGACCTGCTCCGTGATCCACGACGTGAAGCTTCCCCCGCCGAGGATGAAGTTCATGATGTTGATCGCGCAGCGGTCCGGATTGTTCGAATTGATCCCGAGATGGCCGAGCGAAAGGTACGTCTGGTTGATGTCCATGAACGTGTAGTTGACGCTCGGCGCGGGCGCCGCCGCGATCTCCGGCACCTTCGGAATCGTCACGTCGGCCTTCTGCCAGCCGGCGAACGCCTTATCGAGCATCCCGACGATCTCGTCCTTCGTCACGTCGCCGCTGATCCCGATAATCGCGTTCCCCGGATGGAAATAGGTCGAATAGAACTTGACGATGTCGTCGCGCGTGATCGCGTTCACGCCTGCCGTCGTCGGTTCCCAGGCGTACGGGTGATCGCCGTAGACGAGCTTCGCGAACTCGCGGCGCGCGACCGCGTTCGGCTCGTCGTTCTTGCGCCGGATATCCTCGAGCATCGTCTTGCGTTTCATATCGACCTTGTCGCCGGGAAATGCCGGATTCATGACGAGGTCGCCGAAGATCTCGAGGACCCGGGGCAAATCCTTCTTGAGGCAGTTGACGGCGAACATGGTGCTCAGATTGCCGCCATAAACCTCGATGTTCGCCGCGAGAAACTCGAGCTCGTCGTTGAGCTTGTCGGGCGGCCATTTCTCCGTGCCGCCGTTCCGGATCACCCACTGCGCCATCTCGTTGAGACCGTACACGCCTTTGTCGGGGAAATAGGTCCTCACGGCGAGCACGATGTCGACGACGGGGATCTCGTGATCCTCGATGAAGAATCCCGTGAGCCCGTTCGAGAGCGCGAGCTCGGCAGCCGCCGGCGTCGAGACCTTGAGCGGTTCGTATTTCAGTTTTGTCGGATGTGGGCGCTTCGCCGCGAACGCGAGAGACGCGAACGATACGGCGAGCACCGCGACCAGGAAAACGATAAAGGCTCTTTTCCGCATGGTTCCTCTCCTTTACTTCTTGCCCTGTGCGGCCTTTGCGCGCTCCCAGAGTTCTTTCCCGTATGCTTCCTGCTCCGCCTGGTTCTTCAGGGTCTGGAACTTCTGGAATATCGCCATCTTCTCTTCCTGGGGAAGGCCCTGGATCCACTGCATGAGCGCCTGCTCGTCGATCTGCTCCTCCGCGCCCTCCTGCTTCTCCGTCTGGACCCGATAGGCGACGGTGCGGTTGCTCGCGGTCAGATACTCGTTCGCCACGCGCTGGACGTCCGCGGCGGTGACCTTCTTGATGCGCTCGAAGCTCCGGAAGTTCGCGTGGAAATCGCCATAGTAGAGCTGCCCGAGAGCGATCTGGAACGCGATGCCGAGATTCGAGCCGAGGGACCGGATCAGGTCCGCGTCGAGCTGGTTCATGACGCGCTGGAGCTCGCGCTCGGTGACGGGCTCCTTCTTGATCCTTTCGAGCTCGTCGAGGATGGACTTCTCGACGTCCTCGAGGGTGTTCGGGCTGCGCGGCAGCGCTTCGATCACCATGAGGTTGTCGTACCGCTCGCCGGGGCCGTCGTACACTCTTGGCTCCTCGGCGGTGAGCTGCTTCTCCTCGTAAACCGTCTTGTAGAGACGCGAGGTGCGCCCTCCCCCGAGGATGCTCTCGAGAACGGCGATCGCCGCAGCGTCGGGATTCGGGTAGATGGGCTTGTGGAATCCGATCATGAGCTTGGGATTCGCCGTATGCTCGACGACGACGCGGCGCTCCCCCTTCTGCTCGGGCTCGCGCGTTTCGAGGCGCGGCGGCGCGGGTTTCGCCGGAATCGACCCGAAGTATTTCTCCGCGAGCCTCTTCACCTGCTCGAAGCTCACGTCGCCGACGACGATCCCGATGGCATTGTTCGGGGAGTAGAACATATCGTGGTATTTCTGGAGCTCCTTGCGGTCGATCGTCTGGAGGTCGCTCATCCAGCCGACGACGGGCGATTTGTACGGGCTCGCCGTGAACGCGACCGAGTAGAACGATTCCCCCAGCGTCTCGTCGGGATCGTTCTCGCCGAGACGGCGCTCCTCCATGATGACGTCGCGCTCCGACCAGAACTCCCTGAACACGGTCGACTCCATCCGGTCGGACTCGAGGTCCATGAAGAGCTCGAGCCTGTTCGAGGGGAGATACTCGAGATAGACGGTCATATCGTTGGACGTGAAGGCGTTGAGGAACCGGGAGCCGTTGTTCATGAACTGCCCCCAGAGCTCGTCCTTCACGATATACGCGCGCTGCTCGTCGAGAAGCCTCGCGATCTCTCCCCACGCGAGCTCGTACTCGAGGTACTTGTTGAGATAGTTGACTCCCCCGTCCTCGACGAGGTACGGAACTGCGCCGATGGAGTCGGGGAGCTTCGCCATGGCGCGGACCTTCGCGGCGAGGAGCTTGTTCTGCTCATCCTTATTGGCGCCGATGCGCTCCTTCTCTTCCTTGGTGAACGACTCGATCACCTGACGGCCGAACGCCTGGAAGCGCGTGAAGCGCCATTCGCCCATCTCTTTCCTCAGGGCGATCGTCTTCTCGCCGAGCGCGTCGGTCTGCTGGATGTACGGGATCTCCTTCTTGTAGTTCTTCGTCCCCATCATCTCCGTGCCCTTGAACCTCATGTGCTCGATCATGTGGGAGATGCCGGTGACGTTTGGCCATTCGTTCGCCGCGCCGACGTTGAACGCGACCGCGCAGAACGCGACGGGCGCCTCGTGCCGCTCGACGACGAGGAATTTCATCCCGTTCTTGAGATCGAACGTCTTGACCTTCTCTTCGAGTGTCTGCGCCGCGATCTGCGCCTGCGCGAGAACGAGCAGCGAGAGCGCCGCGAGAACGACCGCGAAGAGAAACGAAGTCCTCTTGCCTCTATGCATACCGCCTCCTTCCGGATAAGAACTGGATGTGAACAAATCAAAGCGGAAACAACGTTATTGAACCGGATTTCAAAAGCCCGTCCATACTACTACACAATTCGGCGGATGGGAAGGGGAAACGGAGAGGCCGTCTGGTAGCGCCGGTGGCGGCACCGCGCGGGTCCTGTCGCCCATTGCACCCCGCAGGTGCTCGCTCGATACGCGGGTCCTGTCGGCGATTGCACCCCGCAGGTGCTCGCGAGCAAGGCTCGCTGCGCCTCCTGCGGGGACCCCATCGCCGCCACCCGCTATTCAGGGTTTCCCGCGCCGCGCAGCATGCCCCTCCACCGCTCGACGTGCCCGTATTCGTCGGCCTGATTCTTTTCGATGATCGCGCGCGTGACGTCGTCCCACGGGACTCTCCCGAGGAGCTCCGAATAGTGATGCACGGCTTTCGTTTCGACCCAGACGCCCGTCTTCAGAATCGCCTTCGGGCCCCTGAGCCGCGAGAACGT
>JAPLKY010000449.1 GCA_026387805.1 Candidatus Krumholzibacteriia bacterium | reverse complement strand
TGGGCGGACGAAGAGTATCTCGGGCCGCACGCCTTCCTCAAGGCGTATCGCTTCATAGCGGACAGCCGCGACGAGGGGGCGCGCGAGCATTTCGAGGCGCTCGACGACAAGCACGGCCTCTGGCGGTGCCATACGATATTCAACTGCGTCGAAGCGTGTCCGAAGAGTCTCAATCCGACGAAGGCCATCGCTGCGCTCAAGCGGGAGCTCACGAAGGAACGGATCGGATAGGAGGTATGGCGATGTCCAAGGTATCGCGTCGCAGCTTTCTCAAGATAACGGCGGGCCTCGGCGCGGCAAGCAGCCTCGCGCCGCTGCGCTCGCTCTTTTCGGGCTCTCCGTTTGCGGGGCTCTCGGCGGCGCCGCTCCCCGGCTCCGGAGCGGGGAAGAAGCCGCTGGTCATCTCCACGTGGAAACACGGAATACCGGCGAACGACGCGGCGTGGAAGATCCTCTCGGCGGGCGGCCCCGCGCTCGACGCGGTCGAGGCGGGCGTGCGCGTTCCCGAGGGGGATCCGTCCGTGAACGGCGTCGGCTACGGAGGGCTGCCCGACGAGGAATGCAGGGTGACCCTGGATGCCTCCATCATGGGGCCCGACGGCCGCGCCGGCGCGGTCGCCTTCATCGAGAGCTACCGTCACCCGATCTCGATCGCCCGAAAGGTCATGGAGACCACCGATCACGTATTCATCGTGGGCGAGGGAGCGGAGGAGTTCGCGCGGAAGCAGGGCTTCTCGCGCGAGGAGCTTCTCACCGAGGCCTCCCGCGAGGCGTGGGTCAAATGGAAACAGGGCTTGAGCGACAAGGATGACTGGTTCCCGAAGGACCTCGATCACGATACGATCGGGATGGTCGCCGTCGACGCCGCGGGGAACCTCGCCGGGGCCTGCACGACGTCGGGGCTCGCCTTCAAAATACACGGGCGCGTCGGCGATTCTCCGATCATCGGCGCGGGCATGTACGTCGACAACGAGATCGGCGCCGCCGCGGCGACCGGGAAGGGCGAGGAGGTCATCAAGACGTGCGGGAGCTTCCTCGTCGTCGAGGGCATGCGACAGGGGCTCGCGCCGAGGGAGGCGTGCAAACGGGCGCTCGAGCGGATCATCAAGCGTCACCAGGGGAAACCGGCGTTCCAGGTTGCCTTCGTCGCTCTCTCGAAAGATGGGGAGATCGGCGCGCTCGCGCTTCAGGAGGGATTCCAGTACGCGCTCGCCGCCGGCGGCGCGAACGAGCTGATCGATGCCGAGCACCTGCTCTAGGACCGGACCTTTTGTCGATACCGAATCGGGGAGGAGCAACGTGACAGGAAGATATACGGAAAACGTACTGAAGCCGGCGCTCCGCTTCGGCGGAGCCGCGCTCCTGGCTCTTGCGTTCGTTTCATGTTCGGGCGTGCCTTCGAGCCCCGAGGGCGCCGCGAAGAAGATGCTCCGCGCCTACGGCGGGGAGAAGAAAGCGGCGCGCCTCAGGAACTTCGCGGCCAAGGGATTCATCAAGGATTTGAGCTCCGAGACGGTCGCGAAGAGCTACGCCTTCGACGTGTACCGCAAAGGGAGTCTTTACAAGCACAAGGTCATGGCCGCTCCCGTCGGGAAGCTCACCGACGTCATTGTGATGTACTTCGACGGCACGACCAGCCGCGAATGGTTGCAGGGGAAAGGAATACACACCATCCCCTCCATGGAGCTCGGCTTGCTCAAGTACCGGTTCCCCGACTGCATTCAATGGGCGCAAACCGCGGGGAAGACGGGGAAGATGGTTCCCGTGAAGAAGGGGGACAGCGTCGTCCGGATACGATATACGGATGGATCCGAAGTGATCACGATCGCGCTGGACAGGAAGAGCTGGTTCCTGAGCGGCGTCGAAATCACGAATACGAGCGACACCGCCGCCGTGTACACCGAGAGCTACGATCATTACACCGATATCGCGGACATTCCGTTTCCCCAGGAGTTCAAGGCTACCTTCAGGGGCGCGCCGTACTACGAGTATCTGCTGTCCGTCGTCGATCTCGATGCGGATCTTCCCGATACGCTCTTTCGCGTGACGAACGAGGATACGATCGAATTGTTCGGCCCTGCCCAAGAGGCGACGCAGGCCGCGCCGAAGAAATGATCAGAGGAGCTCTTTCACCTTGAAGAGCGATAAAAAGCGGTATCCCGCCTCGGCGAGATTCGTCTCCGCGCCCTCTTCGCGATCGACGATCGTATAGACGCCGGCGATCGCGCCCCCTCCGGCTTCGATCGCCCGGGCCGCCTTGAGGAGCGACCCTCCCGTCGTCGCCACGTCCTCGAGAAGAATGACGCGCATTCCCTGCTTCAGATTTCCCTCGATGAGATTCTTGGTGCCGTGATCCTTCGCCTCTTTACGGATGAGGAGCCCTTCCCTGTCGAGATCCCGCTCTGCGGCCAGCGAAAGAAGCGCGCCGATGATCGGATCGGCGCCGATCGTCGGTCCGGCGAACGCGTCGTATTCGATTTCTTCGAAGCGGTCGAGGAGAAGCTTTGCGGCGAGATGGAGCCCGCGGGAGTAGAGGGTGGTCATCTTGCCGTTGATGTAATAGCTGCTTTTTCTCCCCGAAGCGAGCGTAAAATCCCCCTTGAGGATGGAGCGTTTCCTGAGGATATTCGCGAGTTCTTCCCGTTCGTTCATCGGTTCTCCCTTTGCGCGCGTCGTGCCGTCGAACGTTGCCGTCATCTCGAGGCGATCATGATGCCGACCGCGATCTGGAAAAAGCGGGCCGTGCTCTCTCCCGTATAGTAATGCACCGTATCTTCCGGTTCGGTGCCGACGAATACGGCGTGATACTTGACATTCGCGTTGAGCGATACGGTGTCGGCCACCCTGATGAGCACGCCGATCCCGCCGTACATCCCGAGGTGATTGTCCGTCTTCTGCGCCTCGTAGAATCCCCGGGGCAGAATCGCATTCACGCTGTAGAGCCCCGGCCCCACCTCGAAGGTCGGCGTATAGCGCCCGTGCACCGTTCCGAGAAGGATCATGCCGGCCGAGATGGAGAACATCTGGACGTTTACGTTGGTGCGATCGAAGAACGCGAGATTCTTGTCCTCGTTCTTCGACGGGCCGAAGTTGTGGGAGGAGAGAGAGACGTCGACGCCCAGCCATTTCGCGAGGCCGTGGATGAAATGGAGCTCGATCTCGCTCCCGCCGCCGAATTCCGCGTTGAAAGAACCGCTTGTCGCGACCCCGCCGACGCGGATTCCGAGCATCTCACGCCCCTTGATATTCTGCGCCGCGAGCGGTCCGCTCCATGAGACGACGAACGCGACGAGCAGTGCGGCGACGATGCTTCGTGCGATCTTCATACGGTTAAAATATCACAATGAAAGCGCCGCCGCTAAGAAAAAACGAGTCGCCGCGCCCCTAGCGCGCGAGAACGAGCTTGAGCCTCGCGATGATGCGCGGTCCATCCCGAAGAACGGCGAAGTACACGCCCGACGGAAGGGACGCGCCGCCCCGATCCCCGTCCGGCCACCGGATCGCGGCTTCGCCGCGCGCGTCCGTTCTCGTTTCGAGATCGCCGAGCGATCTCCCGGCGACGTCGTAGATCGAAACCGCGAGGATCGCGTTCGGCGCGCTCCGGATGAAGATCTCCGTCGAGGGATTGAACGGATTCGGGCTGCAGGTGAAGGCCGGGGGCCCGGGAGCCCGATCGGATGGCGCGGCGGGAGAGAGGCTCTCAACGGCGACGATCCGCTTCTTCTTGCTCTTCGGATGCAACCTGTCGCCGTCGGGAGGCGGGCCGACGGGGATCAGGCGTTCCTCGATCCCGTCGACGTTGATGTGGCCGAAAGGCGCGCCGCAGTCGTCGACGATCGTGAGATACACGGTCCATCCCCGGAGCGGGTACAGGTTCCATATCCGCTCGTCCATGCGATCCGTGTTCCTGCCCGTTTCGCGGAAAAGGATCTCTCCGCTCCGCGCGTCGCAGAGAGCGACGTAGCATGAGTCGGGATACGCGCCTCCGCCGACCAGAAGCCGCATCGACAATCCCGTGATCGTGAAGTCTTTCGAGCGGATCGCCCCGCGCGCCCCGTCACCCTGGAAGGCGCCTGGAGACGAGCCGGTGAGCGGACCGCTGAAGCTCTCGTACGTTCCGATCCATCCGTTTCCCTCGAAGAGCGTTTCCGTCGTGTCGTCGCCCCGGAACCGCGGGTTGTTCCCGAACACCGGCTGACGGTCGAACGCGTGGCCCCAAAGAATCGTCCAGCCTTCGAGCGGAGGGGGAATCTCGACCGCGGGTTCGTCGCCGAGCCAGTCGAGCGTATCGAACCGGATCGTCGAAACGCTGCCTCCCGCGCTCGAATACGAGGTATGCCGCGATATGACGTATGCGTCGCCGCCGAGATCGAGCAGCTCGGCGGCATGGCCCCCGTCGATGATTGTTCGCTTCACGATGTTCCATCCCGATCGAAGCGAATCGGACGCCATGTGCGAAACCCCGCCGACCGTCTCCTCGGTGAAGAAGAGATGGTAGACGCCGTTCCGCTTCATGAGGAACGGGCTCTCGAGCGCGTGCCAGTCGCCGTGCACGTAGATCGGACCGGCGTCGCGCCACGTGAACCAGTCGTCCGATTGCGCCAGCGCGATCGCGCCTTTCAACTCGCGGGTATGGGCGCAATGCACGAGGTAGCTCGTCCCGTTCTCCCTGAAGAATCCGGGATCGCGGTAGTTCGACCACGAGTCTTCGCGCCAGGCCATCCACGTCGTATCTCCGTGGAACGGGGTGAACAGAATGCTGGACGCCTTGCTCCATCTATCCGGCACGTGGCTCATCGCGAGACACGTGCGCTGCGCGACCGCGGCGTTGACGCCCGTGTAGAACATGAGATAATACCCCGGGCCGTACGGGTAGGAGGCGATGCTCGGCGCCCAGATCGCCAGACTGTCCCATTCGTCCGGCCCCGCGCGCAACGCGTCCCGGCGTCTCGTCCAGTGGCGCAGGTCGCTCGACGTCGCGTATCCGAAGCTCCGCTGACTCGTCGTTATATAGTACAGGCGAAACGTGTCGTTCACGAGGATGAGCGCGTGATCCTTGACGATCTCGCCGGGCTCATAGAATACGGGGCCTTCGAAATCGAACGCGACGGCGGCCCGCAGGGTCGCCGGCGCGCAGGCGATCGCCGCCGCGACGAAGAGCACAAAGCCCGCGTGCATCGCACGCGGGCTCATTATCGGCATATCGTTTCGAATCACAGCCAATGTTTTCCAATCCTTTCCACCGATCGCTTCAGCGGAGAAGGATCACTTTTCGCGTATAGATCTCCTTGCCGACTTGCAGCCTGCAGTAATAGACGCCCGAGGGGAAGCCGCTCCGCTTGGAGAAGGAGGGATTCCACATGAAGGCATAGTCGCCGGCCTGCTTGGCGCCGAGCGAGTAGCTGTCCACCAGTGCGCCCGACACATTGTAGAACGAGATCGTCGCCGGCCGCCCCGAGCCGCTCGCGCCGATCGTATACGGAATCGTCGTCGACGGATTGAAAGGATTCGGGTAATTCTGGCCGAGCGCCGCCGCGGGGGCGGGGATTCCTTTCACGGAGAGCGGACCGTAGTGCGTCGGACTATCGCCCCCGATCTCGACGAGGTAATAGTAGAGATCCTTCGTCGAATTCTCGCACGGATCGAAGAACTCGTAGACCCGGTCCGACCGGACGGGCGAGCCGTTGCGCTTTTCCATCGCCGCGAAGTCCGGCGTATAGCCGCGGTAAACGTCGAAAGACGCGCAAGCGCCGCAATCCATGGTGTACCAGCTGATGCTGACGCCCCCGGCGAGTCGTCGGCATTCCGCGGAGGCGATGAGCACGCCGATCTGCTCTCTCAGATGGATGGACACGCTCTTGGTCTCGTCGGGGCCGAGGTCGATCCCGGTGATCGTCGTGTCGCGGTAGCCGGGAGCGTGCGCCGTGATCTCGTAAACGGCGGGACCGAGGGCGGCGAAGTAGTACGTGGAATCGGCGAACGCGTCATATGTGCCGATAATGTCGTAGGCCGCGTCGAAAAGCGTGACGGTCGTGCCCGGGGGGAGGTCCGGGCGTCCGTTCACGGAAACGGCGCCGGTGATATTGCCCGCGGGGCGATCGAGCCAATAGGTGTAATCCGCGTCGTTGAAATAGAAGTAGTAGAATCCGCTGTCCGGCAGCACCTTCGCGATGCTCGGCGGGCTCCACGCGAGCTCGGCGATTCCCCATACTCCGCTCCAGCCCCAGTGCTCCGGCAGATAGGATCTGTCCTTCGTGAACTTGAAGAAGATGGTATCGGGGTCGCCCGGCTCGTTTATGAACTTGAGCTTGCGCCAAACATGATTTCCCTGAGGATCCATGTCATTCGCGGGATCGGTCGGCTCGCACGTGATGCCGTTGAAGGTCCCGACGAGCTGGATTGAAGCGGGATCCGCGGCGCGCGCCCCGCCGGCGGCCGCAGCGAAAAAGGCACAGGAGAGCAGTACTGTCCGGTAATAGCGCCTCATTGACAATAATCACCCCTTGGATGCACTTCTCCGTTGCAAGAATCTCCAGATCCGCTGGAGTTAAAATTCTTTACTACGCAATTATATCGCAAATCGGCCTCCAAGTCAAACGTAAAGTCGGGCTTGGCATTATGGCGCAATACGTCACGCTTCCGATTTATGCAAGGAACATACCTTCGAGCGATGCGGGGTATATTTTTTGCAGTACGGCGGGAGGATTGATGCGATTGCGAGCGACGGCACGGTTTTTCGCGGGGGCGAAAGCGAATGGGAATCAGGATTTCCAACTCTTCCAATAAGTTAGATCATCGGCGGGACGTGCTCCCCGATGATCTGAAAGACGAGACCTTTGAGTCTCAGGAGCTCTTTCGAAGGGCCGAAGCGTGCATTGTGCGAGGAAAATTCGATAAGGCGGAGGAGCTTCTTGCCGAAGCGCTCAGGATTTCGAGCGAGAATCCGCTTTACCTTTCGTATTTCGGTCTCTGCGTCGGTATGAGGGGGGATCTTGGAGAGGCGCAGAAATTCTGCAGCAAGGCCGCGAAGCTGTCCCCGCATTCTCCCATCATTCTCGTGAATCTCGGCCGCATCATGCTGGAGCAGGGATACCGCAAGGAAGCCCGCGACTTCTTCTCCCGAGCTTACGCGCTCGATAACACGAACTCTCCGGCCGCTCTCGAGCTTTCCGGCATGGGCGTGCGCCGCCAGCCGGTGATCCGGAACCTGGCGAGAAGTCATCCCGTCAACCTGGTTCTCGGCAAGATGAGGCACCGGATCCTCGGATACAAGAAACCCGGATGGAAAAATCGCTAGATAATTCCTCCGGCGAACCCGTACAATCGGTTCGATGACCTCTTCCCTCGAAAGATCCATGCGTGGCGCTCTGATCGCCCTGCTTTTCCTCGCTTCGTGCATGAAAGCGGATATGCGCCGTCCCGGCGAATGGATCGAGGCGCGCGCGCGCGCGGACGCTCGAGCGAACGCTCTCATCGAGGGGAGCCGCTTCGACGAAGCCCTCGGGATCGCGGATAGCCTCATCGCGGCGGGCGAGAATGACTCGAGGACCCTCGGCCAGAAGGCGCGAGCCCTCGGAGGGCTGGGACGCGAGGACGAAGCGATCGCCGTGTTCGAGGAAGCCCTTCTCGCGGATTACGAAAGTTGCGAGAACCACCTGCATTTTGCGAACTACCTCATGCGGCTCGGGAAAACGGGCCGCGCGCAGACGGAGTTCATGGAGGCGAAGCGTTTCTGCGAAGGGAAATACGATCCGCTCATATACCGCAATCTGGCCGTCGCCGGAATCAAGCTCGACAAACGAGACCTCGCGCGGCGCTACGTGGAGGAAGGGCTCGGGCGCGACGCGAACGATCCCTATCTGAACGGTCTCAAGGGGATGCTTATCGCCCGGGAGAATCCTGCCGCCGCGGAGAGCCTCTTCGTGAAATCGCGATCCCTGGGGGGCGCTCCGCCCGAGTTCCTTGTCCAGTACGGGCTCCTTCTCATCAACGAGGGGAGGCCGCTCGAGGCGGCGGGCGTTCTCGATGAGGCCTCGAGGTTGCGTCCCGGGGATCGGCAGATCGCCATCTACCTCGCCGAGGCCCTCGACAGGGCGGGCGATTACGACGGGGCGAGTGCGATCCTCGATGATCTGCTCGCGGGCGGGGACGAGGCGGAGGTCCGCAAGCTCCTCGCGCGAGTTCGGTTCCATAAGGGAGATTACGAACGGGCCTTGAAGCTCTACATGAAGCTCGATCAGAGCCCCGAGGTTCTGGACAGGATCGCGATGTGTCTCCACAATCTCGGAAGAACGGACGAGGCGATTCCCTGGGCGAGAAAAGCGCTTGCCGAGAGGTCCGATTGGCCCCAGGGGATGATCAACCTCGCGGTGATGCTCGCCTCCAGGGGGGATCTCGACGAGGCGGCCTCTCTGCTCGAGCGCGCCCTCTCGATCGAGCCGGACAACGTTTCGGCTCGAGCCAATCTCGATCGGCTCGAGGAAGCGAAAAAGAAGCAGCCGCGCCGGAAATAATGCTGTCGGAATCCCGGAGGTTTCATTAGAATAACTTCAGGAGCGGAGAAACAATCCTCGCCTGGAAACCGTATAGAGGAATGAGGATTCCAGGATCGGAGGTAGAGACCATGTACTGCAAATACTGCGGAACGGAGATCAGCAGCGAAGCGGATTTCTGCGCTTCATGCGGAAAGAAGCTTGGGGAAGGGGATGCCCATCACACCCTCTACCGGCACGAGCTCACCAGGATCAAGGCCGCAAAGGAGTTGAAGAATCCCAAGGCGGCAGCGGCGCTCGGATTCTTCTTCGGCTGGATATTTCTCGGCCCCGTGGGATACATTTACCTCGGTCAATGGAACTGGTTCTGGCTCACCTTCATCGTCCAGATCTTCGCCTACCCGTTGACTGCGTTCTTCGCGTATCCGCTGCTTCCCATCGTATACGGCATCCATCAGTATCAGATGGCAAAGGACGTCAACGAGCTCCTCGCCCGGGATCATGAGCAGAAGCCGGTTGCGGAAGCCGGAGCCCGCGCGATCGAGCCGTTCGATAAGACCGAGCTGTAGCGCGCACGTCCGGAGGAAAACCCGCTTTGGATCGCAACCTCGCCCTTGAGCTCGTGAGGGTAACGGAATCCGCCGCCCTCGCGTCCGCCCGTTTCTTCGGGAAGGGGGATCCCGCGAGCGCCGACGGGGCCGCCGTCGAGGCGATGGAGCTTTCCTTCAAGGGCGTCAAGATTTCCGGCCACATCATAATCGGCGAGGAGCGGATCAGCGAGAGCTCGAAGCTCTGCGTCGGGGACACGATCGGCGCCGGCGGCGAGGCGGCGTTCGATATCGTTCTCGATCCCGTCGATTGCATCGAAGCGCTCGCCGACGGACAGTCGAATTCAATCTCGGCGATCGCCATGGGACAGCGAGGGTCGTTCCATCCGCTCGTCGCTCCGTATATGCGGAAGCTGGCGGTCGGAGCCGAGGCGGCGGATGCGATCGATCTCAACGCATCGGTGTTCGATAACCTCGTGCGCATCGCGGACGCGAAGAGGGTCTACGTCGAGGACCTGACCGTATCGATTCTCGACCGTGCGCGTCATCGAAAGCTCATCGAGGAGGTGCGCCGGACGGGAGCGAGGATAGAGCTCCTCAAGGCCGGCGAGCTCGCAGCGGCGATCTCCGCGTCCCTTCCGGAGACGGGCATCGACGTCATGATGGGAGTCGGAGACGCCAAGCAGGGCATCATCGCGGCGGCGGCCGTCGCGTGTCTCGGCGCCGGGCTCCAGGTCCAGTTCATGCCGGGCCTCGACACGGAGCCGGAAAGTCTGCCGGACGAATTCAGGAAAATATACCGGGCCCATGATCTCGTCGGAGGAGACGTCATGTTCGCCGCGACCGGAGCCTCCCGGAGCGACTTCCTTGACGGTGTCATGTTCAGACCCGGGGGGGCCGTCACGCACAGCGTCGTTTTCCGGAGCAAATCGGGCACGATCCGTTTCATGAAGACCGAGCACTCTTTCGAGAAAGCGCCCGATTACACCTGAGCCATGCAAGATCTCTTCAAGAGCGATGTGCCGCCGCCCCTGGCCGAGCGGATGCGTCCGCGGAGCCTCGATGAGTTTGTCGGCCAGGACGATCTCGTCGGCGAGGGGAAGATTCTCCGTCGCATCCTCGAAAACGGCAAGCTCGAATCCTCCCTCATTTTCTGGGGCCCTCCCGGCTGCGGCAAGACGACCCTCGCGCGCCTCATCGCTCGCGCCGTCGACGCGCATTTCGAGCACTTCTCCGCCGTGACGGCGGGTATCGCGGACGTCAAGCGCGTCGCGGCGGAGTCGGTCTCGCGCCTCGCGCTCAATGGCGCGAGAACGATCCTTTTCATCGACGAGATCCATCGCTTCAACAAGGCGCAGCAGGACGCGTTCCTTCCCTTCATCGAGGATGGAACGATC
>JAPLKY010000350.1 GCA_026387805.1 Candidatus Krumholzibacteriia bacterium | reverse complement strand
AGAGCATCGGTCTCCAAAACCGAGGGCTGCAGGTTCAAGTCCTGCCACCCCTAATTTTATTAGCCCGAAGGCAACGTGCTCCGAATCGTGCCTTCGTGGAGGGAGATGCCGGGAATGAGCAAGGGCAGGGTCACGAGCGGTATGCGGCCGACGGGCGGCATCCATCTCGGCAACCTTCACGGCGCCCTCGACAACTGGGTCAGGCTGCAGAACGAGTACGAGTGCTACTTCTTCATCGTCGACTGGCACGCGCTCACGACGCCGGGCGGGGGTGACGCGCTCGGATACGAGAACGTGTCGCGGATGCGCGAGAACGTGGTCGAAATGGCGGTCGATTGGGTTGCGGCCGGGCTCGATCCGGACAAGTGCTCCATGTTCGTCCAGTCGCACGTTCCCGAGGTCGCCGAGCTGCATCTCATCTTCTCGATGATCACGCCCCTCGGCTGGCTCGAAAGGAATCCGACGGTGAGGGAAATGATCGCCGGCTACAAGATCGAATCGCCGAGCTACGGGCTCCTCGGCTATCCGACGCTCCAGGCGGCGGACATCCTCGTCTACAAGGGGAACTTCGTTCCCGTCGGCAAGGATCAGGAGGCGCACGTCAACATGACGCGCGACCTCGCGCAGCGATTCAATAGTCTCTACGGGCGCGAGGTATTTCCGATCACCGAGGTGCTCCTCACGCAGGTTCCCAAGGTTCCGGGGATCGACAGCGTCGACAAGAAGATGAGCAAGAGCGCGGGCAACAGCATCGCGCTCGGCTGTTCGGAGGAGCGCACGATCGAGCTCGTGCGTACGATGTTCACCGATCCCGTCAAGATGCGGAAGAACGACAAGGGTCATCCCGACGGCTGCGTCGTGTACGCCTTTCACGGGCTCTACAACAAGCAGGAGCAGCCCGCCGTGCGCCGCGAATGCGAAGAAGGCCTCCGCGGATGCGTCGACTGCAAGAAGGCGCTCGCCGCGAAGATGAACGAGGCGCTCCGCGGCATTCGCGAGCGGCGCCGGGAGCTCATGGAAAGGCCCGGTCGTATCAAGGATATTCTGATGAGCGGCGCCGCGCGCGCGCGCGGCGTCGCGCAAGCGACTCTCGGGGAGGTGCGCGAAGCCCTGAATCTGCCACCGAAGGAGATCTTTTAATGTCGAACGTGATCGATTATTTCATCTCGCTGTTCCGAAGCAATCTCGATCTCCCCTCCGAACCATCCGCATACTATCGGCCGCGTCCCTACCGCAACAGCGCAGTGCGTTTCAGGGGCTGCTCGATCGCCGATTTCGAGGAGCGCAAGCGCATTCTCGTCGACGAGGCGGGGCTCAACGCGTTTCTCTTCAGGGCGGACAAGATTCCCGGCTGCGATCTCCTTTCCGATTCCGGCACGACGACGATGACGATCGAACAGTGGGCGGCGATGCTTCTCGGGGATGAGGCATATGGATCGAACGAAGGCTATTTCGATCTCAAGGAGCAGGTCGGGGCGACTTTCGGCCCCGCGTGGCGCCAGAAAGGCGGGCTTCGGGTGGGGGATCGCGAGCCGCTCTTCATCTTTCATCAGGGAAGGGCGGCGGAGAACGCGCTCTTCAGCGTTCTCTCGCGCGAGCTCAAGCAGAAGGGATTGCCCGCGCCGAAGGCCCTCTCCGGGGATCTTCTCCCCGAGCTCCGCTCGCGGATCGAGCGCCGGGCAAGGACGGTGAAGGGGCATGGAACCGCCTCCCCGCAGCCGTTCTACATCATCCCGAGCAATTCGCATTTCGATACGACCGAGGGGAACATCGAGGACAAGTTCATGGTGCCGCTCAATCTTCCGTGCCGCGAGCACCTTGCGAACGACGAGACCTTCCCCTTCCGGGGGAACATGGATCTCGACGAGCTCGAGAATCTCCTCGAGACCGAGCGCGAGCGCGTGCCCCTCGTGTATATCACGATCACGAACAACACGGGAGGGGGTCAGCCTGTTTCGATGGAGAACATCAAACGCGTGCGCGAGATCACGCGGAGGTACCAGGTGCCGTTCTTCTTCGATGCGTGCCGGTTCGCGGAGAACGCATGGTTCGTCCAGCGGAACGAAAAGGGGTACGCGGGCCGTAGCATCGAGGATATCGTGCACGAGATGTTCGCGCACGCGGACGGTTTCCATATCAGTTTCAAGAAGGACGGACTCGGCAATATCGGCGGGGCGATCTGTCTGAGGGAAGAGAGCTTCTTCACGGAGAAGTTCCCGCAGTTCGCGAACGAGATCACCGATTACCAGATCATGACCGAAGGGCATCCGACCTATGGAGGGCTCGCGGGGCGGGATCTCAAGGCGCTCGCCGAGGGATTGCGCACCGTGACGCGCCGGGCGTATCTCGATTACCGAATCGAGCAGGTGCAGCGTTTCGGCGGCAGGCTCGCCGCGCTCGGGATTCCGGTCGTGCATCCGATCGGGGGGCATGCGATATATATCGACGTAGACAAGTTCTTCGACGGCGCCGCCCGCGACGACGAGTTCAAGGGGATCGCCTTCACGTCGCTTCTTCTCCTTGCCGGTCACCGTTTCTGCGAGCTCGGGCTTTACGCCTTTGGCACGTTCGACGGCGAAAAGGAGATCCCGCCCGAGCCTCGCGTGAACAACGTGCGAGCGGCCGTTCCGCGCCTCGCGTACGAGGACCGCGATCTTTTCGCGGCCGCGGAAGCCGTGAAGCTCCTCTACGATCATCGCGACAGGATACCGGGTGTGCGGGTCGAGTACGGGAGAGATTTGAAACTCAGGCACTTCAAGAGCCGCTTCTCATTCCTCATTTGAGCGGCGGCTCCTCACGGCCGCCGCCGCGTTTCCCGTCACGATTCCGGCGAAAGTGGAATAATTCCTGCAAGTCGCGGAGGTGCCCGCCGCGCGGGGGAGCGGAATGCGCGGGCCGGGCATCGATTCATGACCGAAACCGTGAATGCCGTGGAGAAGCGTTGAGTACATTGCCCGAAGAAACCGATTCCTCATTCGTCTACTGCGACGTCTGCCGCGACCGGACCGATGAAGAGCGGCAGCTCGCGGCGGTCATGGAGATCGCGAACGTCATCAACTCCCGGAACGATCTCACCCAGATCCTCTCGATCATATCGAAGGAGCTCTCGAAGGTCATCGACTACGACCTCGGGTGCGTCGCCATCTATGAGAAGGAAAAGAACGGTCTGTTCATCCGGCACGTCTGGCGCAAGGCGGGCGGGCAGACGGGGGAGGGGCGTTACGTGCCGCTCGAGGAGGGAAACCTCGTCGGATGGGTCGCGATCCACAAGAAGCCGGTCGTGCGAGGCAACATACCGGCCGACAAGCGGTTCCGCGAGATCATGAAGGAGGATTCCCTCAAATCGGACGTCGTCGTTCCACTCCTCGCGAAGGGGGATATCGTCGGCACGGTGAACGTGGGAAGCTACAGCATCGACCATTTTACCGATTTCGACCTCGATCTTCTCGTACGGTTCAGCAAGCTCACCTCGATCGCGATCGAGAAATGCCAGCTATTCGCCGAGCTCGAGAACCTCGGCGAGAAGTACCGGCACCTCATGAACAATTCCGGGGAAATCATCGCGCTCCTGAACTCCGCGGGGGAGTACGTCGAGATCAACCGGGCGCTTCTCGAGAATTACGGATATGCGCGCGAAGAGATCGTCGGGCGCGAGTTCTACGATCTGGTGCATCCTGGACGCCGCGAGGCGGCCAGAGGAATCTTCTGCGGGATTCTCAAGGGGGAGATCACGAAGGCCTTCGAGATGCCGTTCGTCAAGAAGAACGGCGATACCGTCTTCATGAGCCTCAGCGCGTCGGTCATCAGGATCAAGGAGCATCCCTACGTCTTCGTCATCGCGCACGACATTACCGAGGAGACGCTGCTCAAGGAGCGGATCACCGATCAGAACGCAGAGCTCAAGGCCATCAACAAGAAGCTTCGCGAGCTCGACGATCTCAAGAATGAGTTTCTCGGGAGGATCAGCCACGAGCTCCGAACGCCCCTTTCGATCATCATGGCTTATACGGGCACGCTCATCGAGGACCGGGAGCAGACGATCGATTCCGAGACGCGGACGGAGTTTCTCGGCGTGATCGACGCGCATTCGAACAAGCTTCTCGGGCTCATCAACGATCTTCTCGATCTCTCCCGCGTCGAGGTTTCGCAGGCCATGCTCCACCGGGGGGAGGCGAGTCTCAACGACGTCGTCAAGATCTCGACGAAGATCGCGGAGGCGCTCGCGGTGCAGAATCGCGTCACGTTGCATGCGGATCTCGACGAGACCATTCCCATCATCAGCTTCGATCCGCTCCGGATACGACAGGCGTGCGTGAATCTTCTCACGAACGCCATCAAATTCAGCAAAGAGGGGGACTCGGTCACGATCTTCTCGCGGAACGCGGAGAAGGAAGTCGTCGTTTCGGTTCGGGACAACGGTCCCGGCATCGACGCGGAAGACATCCCCGAGCTTTTCGAGAAATTCATGCAGCTTGACGGAGGATCGTCGCGAGAAAAGGACGGCCTCGGCATCGGCCTCAAGCTCGTGAAACACTACGTCGAGCTCCACGGCGGCAGGGTATGGATTACGAGCGAAAAGGGTGCCGGCTCGACCTTCTTCTTCTCGCTTCCCAAATGATTCCCCTCACGAAACGACGAGTGCCCCGTTCTCGATGCCGACCCTGCGCGTGATCGACGTCACGGCGAGACCGCCGATTCGCATGGCGGTCGTCGGATCCTCGGAATCCCCGGTCTCGACGAGAATCCGCGCGAGGTTGTCGATCTCCTTGCCCTGCTCGATGATCATATTTCCCGACGTGACGACGCCGTGGCGCAGGAGATAGGAGACGAGAGCGGCCGCCGCCGTTCCCGAGGCGGGATCTTCCCACATGCCGAGAACCGGCGCGAAGTGCCGCATGTAGGCGACGCAGTCGGCCGAATACGTGTCGACGGCGAAGACATGGTTCGTGTGGATGCCGTACGTGCGGTTGATGAGTCCGAGCTTGATAAGGTCGGGATTCATGTCATGGATCGTTTCCTTGTGAAGGACGGGGATCATGAGCTGTTCGAAACCCGTCGAGATGATCTCGAGCGGAAGCCCCGTTCGCTGGATTTCCGCCACGTCGAAACCGAGAATCTTCGCGACCTGCAGCGCGGTGATGTTCGAGGGACGAAACTGTTTGACGGCCTGATGGAGCATGATCTTCTCGAGAACGCCGGCGTCCTTGCCGTTTATCGCGAGGACGGCGCCGCCGCTCGAGGGAACCGCCGTCGCGTCGCGCCTGAAATGGATATCG
>JAPLKY010000401.1 GCA_026387805.1 Candidatus Krumholzibacteriia bacterium | reverse complement strand
TCTCCTTTATCGCGATGAGATCTATCTTCCAGCCGCTGAGCTTGGAGGCGAGGCGCACGTTTTGCCCTTCCTTGCCGATCGCGAGCGACAGCTGATCGTCCTCGACGATCGCGAGCACGCGGTGATCGGATTCGTTGAACCTGAGCGAGGCCACCTTCGCCGGCGCAAGCGCCTTCGTCAGGAATTCGTTCTGATTCTCGCTCCAGCTTACGATGTCGATCTTCTCGCCGTGGAGCTCGTTGACGACCGCCTGCACGCGCGAGCCCTTCATCCCGACGCAGGAGCCCACCGCGTCGACCTTGTCATTGCGGGAATGGACGCCGATCTTGGACCGGCCGCCCGGTTCGCGCGCGATCGCCTTGATCTCGACGTCCCCGTCGAATATCTCGGGGACTTCCTGCTCGAAGAGCTTGCGGAGGAACAGCTCGCTCGTACGGGAGAGCGTGATCTGGGGCCCCTTCGCGTTCTTGTCGACCTCGAGGATGATTGCGCGGATCGTATCGCCCTGGTTGTAGCGTTCCTTCTTGATCTGCTCGCGGATCGGCAGATAGGCCTCGGCCCGGCCGAGGTTGATGAGAATGTTTCCGCGATCGACCTGGCGCACCGTGCCGGAGACGATCGCGCCGACCTTGTCCTTGTACTCGTCGTGGATGCGGTCGCGCTCCGCCTCGCGCACCTTCTGCATGAGGACCTGCTTCGCCGTCTGGACGGCGTTGCGGCCGAACTCGTCGAGCGAGATATAGACCTCGACCTCGCCGCCGACCTTGGCGGCCCCGTCGATCTTCTTCGCGTCTGCGGGCAGAAGCTCGGCGAGCGGCTCGGCCACTTCCTCCACGACCCGGTAGGTCCGATAGATCTCGAGCAGGCCCTTCACCTCGTCGAGGTGCACCTTGAACTCGGCCTCCTGACCGTACTTGCGTTTCCCGGCGGAGATGAGGCTCTGCTTCACCATTTCGACGAGGGTATTCTTGTCGACCTTCTTCTCGCGGATGATCTGCCCGAAGGCCTCAACGAAACCACCATTCATCGCTCCATGCTCCCTTTTCGGATAATCGTCGTATTTTATTTCAGTTCAGGGACAAAGTCAAAACCTTTTGCCGTCGCGCCTTCCGCGCCGCGGCTGCCGGCAGCCCTCCGGTTCCTGCAGGCCCTGGTCGGCGGGATGCAGGTTCGCCTTGACGATCCTCGCATGGGGGATGACCCGATCGACCCCATCCACGGATATGGTGACCGCCGTTTCGGACGCGTCCACGATCGCCCCGATCGCCGTCGTCTTGACGCCCGCGTCGTCGAGATACTCCACGCGCGAGCGCTCTCCCCGAAACCGCGCGAAATGAGCCGGCTTCGTGAGCGGCCGCGCCAATCCCGGCGAGGAGATCTCGAGATTGTAGGGACCGGGAACCGTCTCCGAAGCGTCCAGCACGAGCCCGAGGGCCTTCGTGACCCGGACGCAATCATGGATCGTCACCGGCGCCTCCGGGCGATCGATGAATATGCGGAGCGCCTTGCGCCTCCCGGAGAAGAGGGCCTCCGTCTTGATGACCTCATACCCGAGAACGCCGAGCTCGCGCTCGATGAGCTCGCTCAGCTCTTTGCCGGGTTCCATACATCCGTCCCCGCGCGCTAAAAAACAAAAATGGGGCATCCCAAGCCCCACACCAACTGCACAATACCTAGCGGAAAGGGGGGAGGAAATCAAGAGAAATATTGGCCTATCGCTCTTCCCAGAGGTAACGGACGAGCACGCTCCCGACGGCCGCGAGACTCTCGCTCGAGCATTTATCGGGCGTGTCGGCGAGCGTGTGCCAGTACCGGTACTCGAAGTCGATGAGATCGATCGCGGGGATGCCGGCCTGGATGAAGGGAAGATGGTCGTCGATGATCGACGAGCCCCGCGACTGCACGAGATTGGGCACGCGGAGCGTCCGCGCTATCCCGTATATCCGGGCGCAGAGCGCCGGGGAAGCGGCCGCGGAAAAGCCTTCGACGGGTATGCGCGAATCGCGCTCCCCGACCATGTCGATCACGATCACGGCGTACGGAGGGCTGCCGCCGAGGCTCTTCGCGTAGCGGCGCGATCCGAGCAGGTAGTCCATCGCCTTTCCCTCCTCGCCGCTGTCCTCGCCGTCGAAGAAGACCAGGTCGACGCCGACGGACGGCTTCGAGGCGGCAAGCAGACGCGCGAGCTCGAGCAGAACGGCGACGCCGCTTCCCCCGTCGTTCGCGCCGATGATCGGCCGCGCGCGATTCGCGGGATCGGGGTCCCGATCGGCGCGCGGCCGCGTATCATAGTGGGCGCCGAGGAGGATCCGCTTCCGGGCGTCCGGGCGGTATGCGCCGACGATATTCACGAGACGAAGCGTATCTCCCGTCGAGAGCACCGCCTCGAACGGCTGCTGTGCCACGCTCGCGCCGAACGCGGCGAGCTTCTCGACGAGAAACCGCCGGATCGCCGCGTGCCCCGGCGATCCCGGATATCGCGGTCCCATGTCGCACTGCTCCTTCAGGAACGCAAAGGCCGACGCGCCGTCGAATGCCGGCGGAGCGCTCCGCGCGCATCCGCTGCAATGAATCGCCGCGGCGCACACCGCGGCGAGAATCGCGAGTATCCGCATCGTATCTCCTCAGAATCTGAATTCCGCGCTCAAGCGAACGTCGATCATCTGGCGCACCTGCCCCAATCGTCCGCCCGACGTCCTCTTGTAATCGACCCCCGCCCCGCCCTGCACGCTGTTGCTGAAACGGTAGGAAACGTTCGGCGATATCGAAAGCACCGCCGAAGCGGGATCGATCTGCGTCGTGAGCATATTGTACTGGAGGTTGAGCCCCGTCGTGAGCACGCTCTTGAAGCTGAATTTCTTCTTGTTCAGGAGCGGGAGCGGAATGCCGAAGCCCCGGCTTCCCTCGATATTGTACTTCAAGGCGACGATGACCGTCCAGCTCTTGTCCCAGAGCTCCAGATCGTTCTTCACGCGCGTCTTCTTGTTGAAATTGAAGCCCAGGTTGCTCGAGAGCTTGTTCTTCCACTCGAGGTTCCAGTTGGGACTCACCGTATAGGCGTTCTCCAGCCCGCTCTGGCTCTCGCTCCTCCTCCGTTCGAAGCTCACGACGAAATTGCTTTGAGTGATGAACCTGCTCAGGTAGCGGTATTTCTCCATCCCCTTCCAGTCGAGGGTGAGCGCCGGCCACGTCGAGCGGCTGTTCTTCGTTCTTCTACCGCTCGATTCGTCCTGCCCCATGTCGAATCTCGCCTTCGCCTCGAGCCCGATGTTCGCGGTGAGCCCGATGGATGACCGCAAGTCGACGCTGACGTTGTTCGTCGCCCTGAGCGGGGAATTGTCCTCGACGGAATCCCCGGAGCTCGGAACGCCGGCCTTGTCGGTGAAACCGAGCTGATACCACAGGTCGGCGCGCTCGTAGATCCTCTCGTAGGAGCTGCGATGATCGAGGTTGACGTTCGCGTTCAGGGGCTCGATCGAACCGAGAAGCCGCACGAGCTTTCTCACCGGCATGAGCGGATCGCGCTTCCGGACGGCGGTCGTATCCGCTCGCGCCGCGGCCGTATCGACCTTCGCCGCGCCGGAGGTATCCGCCATCGCCGCGGAAATCGTATCCCCCGCGACGCGACGCATCCCGAGGTTGTTGAGACCTCCCGACGGGGATCCCGGCGGCGGTTGAGCCGGAGACGGCCGGCCGGGCGTGACGCCTCCCTGGGGAACAGCGGGGGTCTCGTCCCCCTCGAGCGCTTCGATCTTGCCCGCATTCTCGTTCTTCTTGGCGTTCGCCTCATTCCGCAGCCTCATCTCCTCCATGGCTTTCGCGGCGTTCATGCCCCCCGACGCCGACCCTCCGAAACTCTGCGCCCTGCGCTTCGGCTGCCCTCCCGCCTGGATGAAATGCGTCTTCTCGCCGAGCAGCGTGATGTACCGCCCGGCGTCCACCATGAAAGCGAACGTCATCTCGCGCTGGTTGTTGATGTATCGCGTCCCGAACGGATCCTCGCCCTGCCGTTTGCCCGGGGCCAGATCCTCCGCGTACCTGCTCTTGAAATCGAACCGCGGATTGAACTCGGACAGGATGGGGGTCTGGGGGCTCGGCTGGTAATTGAAGCTGAGATTATGCCCGAAGCTCGTCTCCACGCCGATGGGCACCCCGCGGAAGGTATGATCGACGCCGAGATCCCGCTGGTCGCTCATGTTGAACGTGATCTTCACCGCGTCGAAGGGCTCGTAGAGCGTGTTGACCGCGTTGCTCCATCTCGCGTCATAGAAGAACGGACGCCTGACCAACTCGCTGGTGCCGCTCCGCGTGTACTCTTCCTTGGTCTGGCGGCTCGCCCCCGTTTCGTAGGACGCGCTCGAGAGCCAGTAGCGCCATTTGATGCCCTTGAAAAGACCGAGCTCGCGCTTGTCCCGGAACTGAATCTGATAGTTGAGATTCCCGTTCATCGTCCACGTGGTATCGCGCCTCGTCGGCGAATAGTTGTACCGCTTCGAGTAGCTGAATCCGGTCCTCAGGTTATCGAACAGATTCCTCATGATGGCGTTGGACGAGCCGCGCCTGCTCATCGACACGTTGAATCCGTAGCTCGCCGAAACGTTCTTCAAACTGTCGCGCACGGCCGGATCCGCGATCTCGACGTCGCTGTTGATCATGTATTTCGGGAGCATGTTCGTCGAGTTGTACTGGAAGTTCACGGGGAGATTGAAGCCCGCGGTCGGAATGAAGTGATTGATCTCCGTCTTCGCGCTCAGGTTCAAGCCGCTGTTCGTCGTGCCGCTCCCGCGGCTCTGGCGGAGCGAACGGAATTCGGGCCCCGTCCTCGTCCAGTTCGTGCTCAGCTGGAGGATGCCCGCGAAATCGGCCGTGAGCCGCACGTTTTCCGCGTGATCGATGTCCCTGCGCACGTCCGTGAGTCTGAGATCGTCGAACCAGACCTCCCCCGCGTCGATCGTCTGATCGGTCCGGTTCCGGAGTCCGACGTAGAGAAACCGGACGTTGAAGAGAGTCGGGTTGCCGCGCAGGGTGGCCATGTAGATACGCGACGGTTCGATCGCGTCGCGGATCTGCTTCCTGACGATATTCTCAGTCGTGCCGACCTTGAGATTCGTGAGGTCGCCCAGGTTGACGTTCACCAGAAACCACTGACGGGAATCGAGCGTATCGAACGGCACCTCGATCTCGTAGTAGTTCATGCTGTCGTACGCGACCTGCAGGTAGAAGCTGACGTTATCGACCGCGTAGTTGGGGTTCACGAAGAACTGGAGCGCACGGTACTGCTGATAGTTCTGCCCCTGCCCGAAGAAGCGTTTCACCGCGCGGAACGAGGTGGCGCCCGCAAAACTCTCGAAGTTGAGTCGGAGCGATCCTTCCTTGTTCGAGATGCCCTCTTCCTGCTGGACCTGATACGGCGACCGGTATTGGCTCGCGTCATCCTTGTTGTTTATGGCGCCGATGGTGAACCTCTGTCCGGGAGCGGCACCGCTCGAATCGAGGCTGTCGGCGAGGTTCCTGATGCCGTTGAATTCCCAGCGGCTTCCGACGAACTGAACCTCGGCGATCTCGATGACGCGGGCGTCGGAAAACGCGATGAGAGAATCGGCCCCCTCTATCCAGATCCGCATATGCTGGATGGCGTCGAGACGGGGCTCGTCCTTCACCGTCTGCGCTTTTGCGAGATCGATGCGGTACTTGCGCCAGGCTTTGCGCGGATTCAGCGTTTTGGCGGGATCGTTCCAGTACGTCGAATACCTGTCCTTGGGGAAATCGCGCTGGACGTCGATCTCGGCGGAATCGGCCAGATTGAAGGTCATGGAATAGTACGCGTTGGTTTCGTCGAGGTACCCGTTGCCGTTGAGATCCTCGGAATCCTGCATACCGTTTCCCTTGCGACAGTCGATGCCCCGGTAGCAGCTTTCGTTCGCGATCCAGTTCCCGTCGCCGAAATCGGTCGGGTAGGTGCATGCTTCGCCGTCGAAGCCGGTGTCCTCGTAGATCGTCCATCCGTACGGCAGCTTGTCCTCGTTGTCGAACACGCCCTGATCGGGCTTGTAGAAATCCTCGTCTATTCGTCCGAAATCGACGTGCACCGTGCCGCCCCGCGGAGTGGAATCCGCCGGGTCGAAGGCGAAATCGTTCACCCAGATCTCGAGATACTGCGCACTCGAGAGATCGAGCCCGCCGCCCGGGAAGCCGGTCATGATGCCGCCCCACTGTCCGGGCAGGGGGCTGATCGCGCTGAGGAAGAGCGAGCTCACGGTGGAATTCTCGCGCTCGTCGAGACCGGGGTTGAGATCGCGCTTGCTCGTGATGAAATACTCCTGCTTCCCCGTCCTCGCCGCGTTGTACCAGCGGAAATCGCCCTGCGTTTCGGGACCGCGGAGAGAATCGGCCCCGTCGACGACCTTGATCGCCGGGCTTGCCGGGTACCAGCCCCTCCGCAGCAGACCCACCGCGTTGGTTTCCTCGACACCCTCCATGTCGTCGATGTTCGCGTCCCCCTTCACGTTCGGATTGGGCATGCTGACCGCGATCTCGCCGCCGATGTTCAGGGAGCTCTGTGCGTTCGTGTCGACGCGCGGGAGAAGATTCGCCGCGGCGGTCATCGCCTTCGGATGGAAGACGAAGCTTCCGTTGAGATCCGCGGCCATCATGCGGCCCGGCTCTTCCCCGAGGCGGGGCAGATATTTCGGCGAGCCCATGGAGCTGTAGAGGAACGTCCCGTTGACGCGCGAATTCTGCGAGAGGTTGAGGTTCGCGCTGAAGCCGAGAAGCGAATTCTTTCCGCCGCCGACGAGCGGTTTGTGCTGGTAGTCGATATCGACCTTCGAATCGGGGAGAATGTTCGTTTTCAGAATCACCGTTCCGCTCGCATAGTCGATCGTATAATCGGCGTCTCGCGCGAGCCTCGTCCCGTCGACGGTGACCGTTTCGCTCCCCTCGATAATGTCGTAGGCGGAGAGCTGAAACACGCGCTGGCCGCTCGAGGACTCGACGACGATCACGTAATGATTGTCGTTCTCCTGGATCTTCTTTTCCGACGTCGTGTAGAGCTTCTTGTCGAGGATGAGCAACGAGTCGACGAAACCGGACTCTCGCGGGTCGCTCGCGTCGTTGAGATACTGATGCGTCCTCCACGCGGGAGGATTGAAGGGCTCGTAGAAGGGAAACATGAGGTAGCCGCGCTCGTAATCGATGACGCCGAGCGTGTTATCGACGAGATCGTCCTTGCCGGGAAGGCCCGTGTTGTTGATGACGCGGTCGAGGCCGAAGATCCTGAGGTAGCTGAGATTCGAGGCCGGGTGAATATTCTTGTTGCTGTTGTTCGACGTGTCCTCGATGCGTATCCTGAGCGACTTCGGATCGATCTGGCTGGAACCGAGAGAGTACACGTTGCGCATCATCATATTCCAGATCGGATCGGTTTCGCGCTTCCCCGACGACCCATCGCCGCTATCCATAAGGCAGAGGACCTTGCCGACGAAACCGGTCTGGGCGCTGTTCGCCGGCATGTACTTCTCCTCCCGATCCGTGCCCTTGTTCTCGTAGGGGTAGTTGCCCACGATGAACTCCTCGCCGGTATATATGTTCCGCGCCCGGTAGCGAACGGCGAGCCGCCGCGATTTTTCGAGGGACTGCGAGAGCTCGATGCCGATGTAGCGCACGTCGTCGTCTCCGGGAGAGTAGTCGCGAATGAGCGCAAAGTCGCCGTTCTCCATGAAGAGCTGCCGGTATCTGCCGTTATACGGCGTTCCCAGCTCGTCGTCGGGATTTTCCGTCGTGTTGTTCCAATCCCTGAATCTGCTGTTGTCCGCGTCGACGTAGGCGTTGCCCGTGTATTCGAAATCGACCGGCAGCTCCGAATTCCCGAGCGAGACGAAGACCTCGACTTCATCGTTGTTCGGCCCGCCGATGACCGGAAAGATAGAGTCGAATCCCGCCTGGGTGAAGGCGTCCCCGGGATTTTCGAAGAAGAAGAATTGCCGCTCGATGAAATCGAAATCGTTGATCGGTATCGTATTGACCTGGCCTCCCGACGTCGTGAAGGATCCCGTGGCGGTCTCCCCCTCCTCCTTGCTCGCGATGACGGTGAGATCGAGCGGTCCCGCCTTCGCGACCGCCTTCACGCCGAAAAGGCCCTTCGCCGCGCCCGAATAGCTCACGAGCTGGGCGCCGGAGAGGCTGAGGTCGGTATCCCCCATCTCGATGAGCTGGATGACGTCGTCGTCGAAGCCCTTGTAGTTGATCCGCACGCGGTTCGTCGACTGCGCCCCCTCCCCGGCGCTCGAGTGCTGGATCTCGACGTTGATCTTCTCCCCGATGGTCCCGCGCAGGCTCACGTTGAGCTCCTGCTCCATGTTGAGATCGGGGAACTTATCCTGCCGCACCTGGCCCTCGGTCTTGGGGCAGTTCGAGCACCAGTCCGAGCGGCCCGATATCGCGATCTTCTCGCTGCCTTGCACGGTGAGATTGGTTTCCTG
>JAPLKY010000457.1 GCA_026387805.1 Candidatus Krumholzibacteriia bacterium | reverse complement strand
GTCGTGAAAGCGGACGGGCTCGCGGCGGGCAAGGGCGTCATCATCGCGAAGACGGCCCGTGAAGCGCGCAGCGCTATCGAGCGCATCATGAAGAGCCGCGCGTTCGGGGCGGCGGGCGAGCGGATCGTTATCGAGGAGTATCTGAGCGGCGAGGAGCTCTCGATCCTCGCCCTGTACGACGGAAAGAGCTACCGGCTGCTCGTGCCGTCGCAGGATCACAAGCGGGCGTTCGATAACGACGAGGGGCCGAACACCGGCGGCATGGGCGCATACGCGCCCGTTCCGATATATGACGAGCGGCTCGCCGAGCGGGTGAAGAAAGAGATCATCGAGCCGACCTTCGAGGGAATGCGGAGCGAGGGGATCATGGGCGCCGGCATTCTGTATTTCGGGCTCATGATCACGAGTGAGGGGCCGAAGGTCCTCGAGTACAACTGCAGGTTCGGGGATCCCGAAACGCAGGTGATTCTTCCGCTCTTCGCGGGCGATCTCGCCCAGGTGATGTTCGAAGCCGCCGGCGGAGAGCTCGCGAAAACGCCTTTCGAGAACAGCGCGGAGGCGGCCGCGTGCGTGGTCATCGCGTCGAAGGGTTATCCCGGTTCGTACGGCAAGGGCTATCCGATCGATGGGCTCGAGCGAGCCCGCGAAGAGGGATGCATCGTGTTCCATGCGGGCACCGAAGCGAAGGATGGCGCGATCGTGACGAGCGGGGGAAGGGTGCTCGGGGTGGCTGCAACGGGGCCGGCGCTTCGGGATGCCATCGACACGGCGTACCGGGGCGTCGCCGCGGTATCCTTTTCCGGTTGCTTTTCCCGCAGCGACATCGGGAAGAAAGGGTTGAGATAGGCGCATGAAACAGGAACTGCAGGTCGCCGTGCTCATGGGGAGCGAATCCGATCGAGAAGCGATGGAAGCGTGTCTCCGGGAGCTCGAGAAGCTCGGCATCGCCGCGGAGCTCGAAGTCCATTCGGCTCACCGGCAGCCGAAGCGCACGGTCGAGTACGTCGAGGGAGCGCTCCAGCGGGGAGCGAAGGTCTTCATCGCGGGAGCGGGAATGTCCGCGGCCCTGCCCGGTTTCGTGGCGTCCCTCACGACGAAGCCCGTGATAGGCGTTCCGCTCGCGAGCGGACTTCCCGGCGGCATTGACGCGCTCTATTCAATCGCCCAGATGCCCCCGGGGGTACCGGTCGCCGCCGTCGCCGTCGGGAAGGCGGGGGCCCGGAACGCCGCGATTCTCGCTGCGGAGATTCTCGCCCTGTCCGACGAGACGATCGCGAAGCGCCTCGAGGAAATGCGCGCGGAGTGGCGCGGGAAGTGAGAGCGCCGCGCCGCGGCGAAACGCCGCCCGTCTCCGGCTCTTTCGGACGATCCTCCGGCCGGATTGCCGCCGCCGTGCTCGCATCGGGCGGCATCGCGGTGTTTCCCACCGATACGATCTACGGTTTTCACTGCGCCATCTCGAATCGCCGCGCGATCGGGATGATTCTGGAGTTGAAGGGAAGGCGAAAGCGGGGGGGATTCATCCTGCTCGCCGCGGACGCGGAGATGGCGGGCACGCTCGTTGCGCACTGGCCCGGAGAATCGCGGAAGAGGCTCTCGCGAATCTGGCCCGCGCCGCTGACCGCCGTTCTCCCGGCGCGAAGGACGCTCTCTCCGTTTCTCTCGCCGGGCGGAAAGGTCGCCGTCAGGGTTCCCGCCCGCGCGGATCTGCGGGCTCTCATCGAAAGAATCGGCGAACCCATCGTCTCGACGAGCGTTAATCTGTCGGGGCGCGAGCCGATGGCGAGAATCGCCGATATCCGAAGAGCCTTTCCCGGACTCGGCGCCTACCTGTCGCGGCGGGGAAGATCGCCGGCGCTGCCGTCGACGATCGTCGATTTCACCGTCGATCCTCCGCTCCTCGTTCGCCCCGGCGGCTATCCCTGGCCGGCCGCCGTATGAATGCGGATCAGTCGTCGAAGCCGTCGAAGTGTCTGTCGCGGTACGCGTCGCAGCGCGAGCAGAGGAGTATCTTGTCGCGCTCTCCCCGGGAAAGGAATTCCGCGTACTCTCGCCGCGTTGCGCCGTTCCATATCTCGAGGACGCTCTCCTTCGTCACGTCTCCGATCGCCGCGCGGGCCGCGATGTCCCAGCAGCAGAGAACCGCTCTCCCATCGGTATAGAAGAACATCTCCTCGCGCATCTTGACGCACGGCTTGCGGACCATCTCGACGCCCTCGTCCCAGGGCCAGTGGTAGAGCGGCACGATGAGCGCCCGGTCGGCGCGCGCGCTCCAGTAGTCTATGAAATCCCGCTGTTCGTGCCGGCTCGATTCCATGTCGATCATCCGCACCTCGGTCACGACGCTCCCGTGGGTCGACGCGGCGGCCTCGATGAACCGGTTGACGTTGTCGACGACCATCCGGTAATCGAGCCCGACGCGGCACGCCGCGAAGGTCTCGATCGAGAACGCGTCGATGCTGAAGCGGACGAGATCGATTCCCGCCTCGATGAGCGCGGCGCCGCGCTTCGCGTCGAGAAGATTCCCGTTCGTGTTGATCTCGGCGCGCGCCGTCGGATCCTTCTTGACGTACTCGACGATCTTCGGAAGCCGCTTGTCGATGAGCGCCTCGTTCTGGAGGAACGGGCGATAGGTGATGCCGAGCCCCCGCGTGTCGTCGATGATCTTCTTCCACGTCGCTTCGGGCATCACGACCGGTTTGCGGTCGATCCGCTTCTGCGGGCAGAACGGGCACTGCGCGTCGCAGCCGAGAATCGTCTCGATCTGGATATATCGCGGCTGCGCGGGCAATTTCACGTGATCGTTCAACGCTTACCTTTTTCTCTCGAGATATTTTTCAATCAAATCTACGCAACGGAGAGCGGCTCCGCAATGATTTCGTATGAACCGCGCCGCCGAGGCGCCTTTTCCTTTGAGCCGTTTCCGGTCGGAGAGAAGGGCGCCGCATTCCCGCTCGAAATCATCCGCCGTGCCCAGAATCGCCGCGGCATCGAGCCGGACGAGCTCCCCAGCCTCGAAGGAGTTGTGGATCCGCGGCCCGAAGAAAACGGGGAGCTCGAGGACCGCGGGCTCCATCACGTTGTGCACCCCGGTCGTGAAGCTGCCGCCGACGTATGCGATCGCTCCGGTCCGGTAGAGCTCGGCGAGATAGCCGACGCCGTCGGCGACGACGACCGGCTCCGCGAGGCCGGCATTGTCCTTCAGGCTCGAGAGCAACCTGAAGGGGAGGCGCGCCTTTTCGAGCGAATCGCGGATCGCCTCCAGGCGCTGCCGCGTCGGTTCATGCGGGACGACGATCAGCCCGGCATCCGGATGCGCGCGATGCAACGCCGCGAAACCCGGGATCACGATTTCTTCGTCCCGCGGCCACGTGCTTCCCGCGACGATCCACGTCCTTCCGGCCGCGGCGATCGCCCCGGGGAGCTTCACGTCGGATGTGTCGATTCTCCGGCAGACCTGGTCGAATCTCGTGTCTCCCGCCTCGACGATCTCGACCGCGCCGCTGCTGAGCGCTCTGAAGCGCCCCGCGTCCTCCGCGGAGATCGCGGAGATGGCGTCGAGCTTCGAGTAGAGCCCGCCGTAGAAGCTTCTCGCGATCGGGG
>JAPLKY010000020.1 GCA_026387805.1 Candidatus Krumholzibacteriia bacterium | reverse complement strand
CCGTCTCGAGAATCTGCGGCGGACGATCGCATTTGCCGTAGCCGCACGAGGCGCGGCTCCCGAACTTTATCTTCCTGAACATGAAGGTGAGGCTCGTCACGGAGACGTCGCCGAAGCACACCTTGGATATCCGCCACTCCTTCGCCTTCTCCTCGTTATCCACCTTGACCTGGACCTCGGTGATCGACTGCGTGTAGTAGTCGACGTTCGTCGGCTCGACGAAGGCGACCTTCTTGTCGGTGTCGAGCTTGTTCACAAAATAGGTCTCCGCCTCGTGCAGGTAGATCGCCTGCGGATGCACCTGCTGGAAGGCGCTCGTCTCGTCGATGGTGCCGATGACCTTGGCGCCGTCCTTCTCGTTCACGATCGTGTAGACGTTGGGCGAGATGTTGCGGAGGTTCACGTCGGCGCTCGGATAGCCCTTCCCGGTCCAGTACCACTTGCCCTTGAGAAACTTCACGTCGTGCTCGTCCTCGAGGAGCTCGAGGATCGCCGGCGCGAACTCTCCCATCGTCTCGACCTCCTTCACGGCGAGCGGGAGCTCGAAGGCTGCCGAGCGGAGATGCGCCATGAGAATGTGCGGATTCCCCGGATCGATGATCGCGTTCTCGGGGGATTTCCCGAAGAAGTACTCGGGATGGCTCACGAGGTACTGGTCGAGCGGCGTGTTGTACGGGATGAATATCGTGAGCGCCTCTTCCTTCCCGCGCCCCGCGCGCCCCGCCTGCTGCCACGTCGAGGCGATGCTCCCCGGATAGCCGACGATGATCGATGCATGGAGCGCCCCGACGTCGATGCCGAGCTCGAGGGCGTTCGTGCTGATGACCGCCTTGAGGTCGCCGCTGAAGAGACGCCTCTCGATCTCGCGGCGCTCCTCGGGGAGATAGCCGCCGCGGTACGGATGCACGGAGTCCTTCATCGACGCGCGGTGCTTCCCGAGCATCTCGCGAGCGTAGCGCGTGATGACCTCGCTCACGACGCGCGCGCGCACGAAGGCGATCGTCTGCACGTCGTCGAGCACAAGCTTCGTCACGAGATCGGCGGCCTCGAAGTTCGAGCTTCGCCTCTCCATCTCGCCGATGTCGATCGTCGGGGGATTCCAGAAGATGAACTGCTTGCGACCGCGTGGGCTACCGTCCTCGGCGATGACCTTGATCCCGCCGCGGCCGAGAAGCTTCTCCGCGTGCTCGCCGGGATTGGCGATCGTGGCCGAAGATGCCGCGAAAACCGGGTGCGAGTCGTAGTGCGCCGCGATGCGATCGAGCCTCCGCATGACGTTCGCGATGTGCGAGCCGAAGATGCCGCGATACGTATGAATCTCGTCGATCACGACGTATCGGAGCCGCGAGAGAAAGTTCGCCCATTTCGCGTGATTGGGAAGAATTCCCGAATGGAGCATATCGGGGTTCGTGAGGAGCACCTTCGCTTCCTCGCGGAGCTTGCGGCGGCTCGAAGCCGGCGTGTCGCCGTCGTAGGTGCCCGCCTCGAACTTGATCCCCTTCGGGCCCATGTAGCGTTGGAGCACGCGGAGCTGATCCTGCGCGAGCGCCTTCGTCGGATAGAGGTAGAGCGCGCGAGCCTCGGGATCCTCGAGGAGGCCGGAGAGCACGGGGATATTGTAGCAGAGCGTCTTCCCGCTCGCGGTCGAGGTGACGATGACGACGTCCTTCCCGTCGCGAAGGCTCTTCACCGCCTCGACCTGGTGCACGTAGAGCTTGTCGATCCCCGTTCCCTTGAGAATCTTCGCGAGCTTCTCGGGAAGCGGCGGCTCGAGATCGCCGAAACGCGCGGCGCGCGTCGGGATCGTGTGCTTGTGCGCGATCTGCCCCTTGTAGAAATCCTCGACCTGGACCTTCTTGAGGAACTTGGTGACTTCCACGAAGCGCTCCTTTGTTGGAATAATACTAGCAGAAATGTTTCCCCCAAGGCTCGGAATTTTTCAGCGCCGAAGCACCCATCTATGGACGACCCACCGGCAGATATGACCGCCGGGAAGCGATTCAGCCCGGATGCGGCGGACCGAGGATCTCCTCGCAATGCCTTCTGTCGCTCGCGGCGATGGGCAACCCAACCACCGCGTCCGCCTGAATAACCGCATGCATCTTGCAAAGCCGCGCACGGATCGCATTCCATTGATATTTAGATGAGTACTTCTTATGCACCTATTTTCTTAAACAATATGATTGACAGCGGCTCGGGGCTTTAGTACAATGCGCCTGCTAGTTGTAAGCACTATTAGGGGGATTTCAATCATAACGAGCAGAGCGGCATCGCTCCATGCAGCGAGCGGGAGGAGATTGCTATCTAAAGCCATTATTGCCGCATCACAGAGCCGTCACGAGAGTCGATTGAGAATTGCCTAACCGAATAGCGCCAGCAAGGAATCACTTGTCCATGAAAGGAGGATTCGGATCGGCGAAGCGTATACCCAATATCCGCGCTCGGCGATGCTTCCGATTGCGGCGACCTGGAACATCATTTGGCCGGGATGAATAGCGTCGTGTATCGGAGGCGCACTTCAGGGCCAACGAATGAAAGAGGGGTGCAGTGCGATGTACGAGTTCAACAGATTGATTGCGATCATCGGCGTTGTTGCGGCGATAATTTCTCTCCCGCTCAGCAACGTTTCGTCGGGAGAGAAGGCGGATTCGGGCGAAGCGACGGCCCAATCGCAGATTACTCTCGAGGGCGTATCGCCCTTAGTTACCATTAATAACGATGGACGTTCTCCCGTTCATTTCAATGCGCTTCTCATCGCTCCGCTATGGACGGCCGAGAGCAACCAGGCGGGAGCCAATTTCGGCTGGCCCGTGGCCTCTGCGGGCGACGTGAACGGCGACGGATACGAAGACATTATTATCGGGGCGAACAAGTATGACGATACCGTGATGGATGAGGGACGCGTTTACGTGTATTACGGGGGTCCCTTGGGGCCGGAGATTTCTCCTTCATGGATGGCCGAGGGAAACCAATGGGGGGCTTGTTTCGGCATCTCCGTGGCGGGTATCGGCGACGTGAACGGCGACGAATATGACGACGTCATTATCGGGGCGCATGGTTACAATAAATCCGCCGCGGAGACCAACACGGGACGCGCCTTCGTCTATCTCGGAAGCGAAGAAGGTCTTGCCGACACGCCTTGCTGGACGGCCGATGGCGACCAGATCGACTGCTACTTAGGCTTTTCCGTGGCTGGAGCAGGCGATGTGAATGGCGACGGATATGACGATATTATCATTGGAGCGCCCGGCTACGACGACGCCAAAGGGGGCGAGGGACGCGCATATGTCTATTACGGAGGCGTTTCGGGGCCCTCTGCGACGCCCTCCTGGGTAGGCATAATCGACCAGGAACGTGCCCATTTCGGCCGCTCTGTGGCGGGCGCGGGCGACGTGAACAAAGACGGATACGACGACGTCATCGTCGGCGGATTCATGGATGAAGATAATTTGATCGATCAAGGAACAGCCTATGTTTTTCTCGGAAGCGACACGGGAGTCGTGGACACGCCTTGCTGGACAGCTGATGACGAACAGGTAGACACCGGTTTCGGCTTGTCCGTGGCGGGCGCGGGCGATGTGAACGGCGATGGGTACGATGATGTCATTGTCGGAGCCTATGCGTACGATAATGGCGAGTTCAACGAGGGAACCGCCTATGTCTTTTACGGAAGCGACAGCGGTACCGTGGATACCTGCTCCTGGATGGCGGAGAGCGATCAGGAAAGCGCTTGGTTCGGCTTTTCCGTGGCGGGAGTCGGCGATGTGACCTGCGACGGGTACGACGACGTCATGGTCGGAGCGTATGGATACGACAATGGCCAGTCGAACGAGGGACGGGCCTATATCTATTGCGGCGGCCTCGCGGGACTTTCCGCGACGCCGATCTGGACGACCGAAAGCAATCAGAATTACGCCCGTCTCGGAGTGTCCGTGGCGGCTGCCGGCGACGTGAACCGCGACGGATATGGCGAGGTCATCATCGGGGCGCTTGATTACAGCGATCAGGAGGTGCATGAAGGGAAAGCGTACGTCTATTCATTCTGCGATTGCATCGCCGTCATGCTTCAACAGTACGCCTCAACCTGGCAGGGAGATCATGCCGAGGTTACATGGATTCTGGCGGACGCCAGCACGTCCCGGAACCTGACCTTCGAGATCACGCGCAGGAAGACTCCGGGCGAGCCGTTTACGTTGATTAATAATCCGGATATCGTCCGCGAAGGAAATCAGTTCACGCTGCGCGATCGCTCGGTTGAGCCGGGCCGCGCGTATACCTATCGCGTCGCGATATTCGAAGATGGAAGAGCGGCCGCCTCTTTCGAGGTGGACCTCGAAACGCCGGCGCAACTCCTCGCGCTCCACCAGAACCATCCCAATCCCTTCAATCCCGTGACGACGATCGGCTACTCCCTGCCGTCGGCCTCGTACGTGACGCTGGAAATCTACGACGTCTCGGGACGCAGAATCGCCCGCTTGGTGAATGAAGCACAGAAAGGCGGCGCGCATACGATCGAATGGGCGGGCCTCGACGAGAAGGGCAATCCGGTAAGCTCCGGCACCTACATCTATCGCCTCAAGGCGGGAAAAGAGGTCATCTCTCGAAAGATGATCCTACTTCGGTAGGTGCATCGGCAAGAAACAAACGCGGCTGAATTCTATTGGTGTTCTCATGACTCACATGGAGGTGCCGCCATGGCAGGGCGGAGCTTGTGCTTCATCGCATTCTCTCTCTTCTTAATGCTCGTCGGGACCACCGAGATCAAAGCGGAATGGCCCGAAAACGGCACTCCGGTCTGCACCGACTCACTGGTCCAGAGATATCCCCAGATAACCACGGACGGCGCCGGCGGAGCGATCATCACATGGATCGATTTTCGCTGCGGTCATCCGAATGCGGATGTCTACGCACAGAGGATCGCTGCGAATGGCGATCCGCT
>JAPLKY010000031.1 GCA_026387805.1 Candidatus Krumholzibacteriia bacterium | reverse complement strand
GCCGCTCGCGTCTTGAGCTCCTTCTCCGCCGCATCGGCCTCGACGCGCCGCTCTTCGAGGCTCCCGGCGAGCTCGTCGATTCCCCGTTCGAAGGAACGCTCCTCCTCGAGCAGCGCGCGAACAACGGAGCGCTCCGCTTCGATCGCGCCGGCGAGACCCCCGAGCTCGGCGTCGGATTCGGATATCTCGCGGCGCCGCTCGCCGGCGATGCCGCGGAACTGGCTTTCCATCACGGCGAGACCCTTCAGCTCCTCCCGGTCCTTGTCGAGCGCCCCCTTGAGGGAGGCGAGCGCGATCTTCTTCTCGGTGAGCGAGGCCTCGATCTCCTCCTTGCGTTTCTGGAGCTCGGCGAGCTCCGTCTCGATATCCGTCCATTGCCGGGCCTCGCCGCTCTCCTCCTGCATCCGCAGCGAGAGCTTCATCTCTTCGAGCTTGGCGAGGATGTCGGATCGCGACGCCTCTATCTCGTCGAGCGTTCTCAGGAGAAGGGAAACCTTCTCTCTCCGCATCGCGTGATCCTTCTCGCAGCTCTGCAGCGATTCCCTCCGTCCCGAGAGCTCCTCGCGGATCCGTTGAATCTCCCCTTCGAGCTCGCGCACCCGCGCCTGGAGATTCTCGCGCGACGCGCGTTCGTCCTCGCAGGCGACCGTCATACGAACGACCTCGCGATCGAGCTCCGGTATCGTCTCCCCGATCCGTTCGAGATCGTTCGTGCGGCCGAGCAGCGAGAACTCCTCGGTTCCGCTTCCGGCGAAATAGACTCCCGCGGAGGATGAAAACGCCGTGCCGGAGAGCGTCACGGAGGTCGCGCCTCTTCCTCGATCCGAGGAGATGAAATCGATCGCCGCGTCCGCGTTCTCGAAAACGTACGCGCCGCGAAGCAGATTCTCGACGAGCCCCCTCCGCGAATCGTCCACCGAGACGAACGAGGCGAGCGCGCCGAGGCAGCCGGGAACGTCCCCGACCCCGGCGCCCTGCTCCGCCGACCGAGCGTCCTCCGCGAAGAGGCGCACGCGACCCGGTTTCTTCTCCGCGATCTCGCGGACGAGATCGAGCGCGCTGGCGAACCGGTCGACGACGACGCCGTCGAGCATCCCGGCGAGCACCGCCTCGCACGCGGGACGGTAGCGGTCCTCGACCTTGAGAAACTCGACGAGCGGACCCCGCACTCGCGAGTCGCCGCTCGTGAGGATCTCCCGCGCCCCGCGCGGAAATCCCTCGAAATTCTCCTTCATCCTCCGGAGGAGATCCTGCTTGCTTTTCAGGTGGGAGAGCTCCGCGCGCTTCTCGGCGAGCAGCCGCTCGCGTTCGAATATTCGCTTCTCCTGCTCCTGCATCGAGTCGACGAGACCCGACCGCTCGCGATCGAGGGCGGAGCCCCGTTCATCGAGCTCCCGGCACGCGGCCGCCCTGACTTCCTTCTCGGCGGCGAGACCCTGCCCTTCCCGTTCGGCTCCCGATATGCGCTCGCGCGTATCGGCCGAACGTCCGTCGAGCTCGGAGAGCATTCCTTCGAAATGCTCGAGCGTGTTCTTCACCCTGACCTGGTCCTGGAGAAAATCGAGCTGCGTCTGTTTCATCTCGATCAGCTTCGCGGTGAGCGTCTGGATCCGCTCCACGAGCGCGCGGAAACCTTCCGAGAGAGCGATCAACGTTCCCTCTTCCGCTCCGATCCTCGCGTCCGTCTCCGCGCTGAGCTCCGTCACCTCGACGACGCGCTCCGCAATATGCGCGAGGCGGCCCTCCGCCTCGGCGATCTCGCGGACGAGATCGAGCGCGCT
>JAPLKY010000266.1 GCA_026387805.1 Candidatus Krumholzibacteriia bacterium | reverse complement strand
TCTCGCGGTTCAGCTCCTGCGAAGCGGCAGGCGCGGCGATCATGCACAATGTCGCGCAAACGACCAGTAGCGTGCACACGGTCAAGAAACGCTGATTCATGCGAAACCTCCTTGGTGTGAAATGTCCCCCTCTCGGCCGGTAATCAGAATGCCCACCCCAGCTGATTTTGTCAAAGCATATTATTTGCTCTCTATCCGCGTTTCTTCAGGAGACTATGCCGGTATCCGTACACGAAGTACACGGCGAGCCCCGCGGCGAGCCAGAGTCCGAAGCGGAGCCACGTCGCCCACGGAAGCCCCAGCATCAGATAGATGCACATCGCGATCCCGAGGAGCGGAATCAGCGGCACGAGCGGCGTCTTGAACGTCCTCGGCCGGTCGGGTTCGGTGCGACGCAGGATGAGGATCCCCGCGCACACGAGAACGAACGCGAAGAGCGTTCCGATGTTCGTGAGCTCGACCATCTCGTTGATGTTCGTCACCGCGGCGATCGATCCGACCGCGACCCCCGACCATATCGTCGTCACGTGCGGCGTCCGGTACTTCGGGTGGACCCGCGCGAAGTACTTCGGGAGAAGCCCGTCCCTCGACATCGCGAAGAATATCCTCGGCTGGCCGAGCTGAAACACGAGGAGCACCGCCGTCATCGAGATGACCGCGCCGAGCGAGACGATCCCCGCCGCCCAGTCGAGCCCGATCGAGGAAAAGGCCGAAGCGAGAGGATTTGGGACGCCGAGCTTCTGCCACGGCTCGATCCCGGTGAGGACGAGCGCCGTCGCGACATAGATAACGGTGCAGACCCCGAGCGAGGCGATGATCCCGATCGGCATGTCGCGTCCGGGATTTCGGCACTCCTCTGCGGCCGTCGAGACCGCGTCGAATCCGATGAACGCAAAGAATATCAGACTCGCCCCGATCCACACCCCCGTGAATCCGTTCGGCATGAACGGCGACCAGTTCGAGGGCTTCACGTACATCGCGCCGACGACGATGAAGAAGACGAGAATGAGAAGCTTCAGCGCGACCATCACGTTGTTGAACCGGGCGGATTCCTTCACGCCGATGACCAGTATCCACGTGATGAACGCGACGACCCCCCCGGCGAGCAGATTGAAAATAACGTGAACTCCCCCGATCACGGGAGCCGCGTTCCACGCCTCGAGCGCCTTCGCCATGTGGGAAGGAACGCTTCCTCCCGCGGCGAGCGCGGCCCCCGCCGCCTGGTGGGCGCTCCGCCAATCGACCGCGAGCCACGCGGGGACGTGCAGGCCGAGCCCGTGCAGGAGCTGGTCGAAATAGGCCGACCACCCGATCGCGACGGCGACGTTTCCGATGCCGTACTCGAGTATTAGGTCCCAGCCGACGATCCAGGCGATCATCTCGCCGAGGGTCGCGTATGAGTAGGTGTAGGCGCTTCCCGCGATGGGAACGAGCGCGGCGAACTCCGCGTAGCAGAAGGCGCAGAAGGCGCACGCGATCGCCGTGATGACGAAGGAGAGGGACACCGCGGGCCCGGCGCCGTGCTGGCTCGCTCCTCCGGCGGCCGCCGTTCCGATCACGGCGAAGATGCCGGCCCCGATGACGGCGCCGATGCCGAGCGAGGTGAGATCCCAGGGCCCGAGGGAACGCTTCAGGGAAAGGTTACCGGAGCTCTCGGCGTCTTCCCTTAGTCGATCGAGGCTCTTGCGTCGGATGAGTTCGTTGATCTTCATCGATTTCATGATATGGCGGGTGGAGCTTACCTATGGCCGGGCGGAGGTTTCAAGCACTTTCTCTCTCGGGACACGCCCGCGGCCTCTCCCCATAGCTATTGACGCGGAGGCGCCTTTGAGACAGAATGGCCGACGGAGAGCAGCCATCTTCCTCTATCAAGGATGATACCCATGAGGGCGAAATCGCTTGTTCCGTGTCTCGTCCTGCTTCTGGCCGCGTTCGCACCCCCTTCGAGCGCCGGGGAAGCGATCGTCGCCCGGATGACCGGCATCATCGGCCCCTCCTCCGCGCGATTCATGGTCGAGGCGATCGGGCGGGCCGAAGAGCTCGGCGCGGAATGCGTCATCCTCGAGATGGACACCCCCGGCGGGCTCGACGAGTCCATGCGCCAGATCGTGAAGAAGATCATGACCTCGAGAGTGCCGGTCGTCGTCTACGTCGCGCCGTCGGGGTCGCGGGCCGCTTCCGCGGGGGTATTCATCACGATGGCGGCGAACGTCGCAGCTATGGCTCCGGGCACCAACATCGGCGCGGCCCACCCGGTCTCCATCGGACTCGGCGCCAAGGTCGACTCCGTCATGGCCGGCAAGGCGGTTAACGACGCCGCCGCGTACGCCCGCTCCATCGCTGGAAGGAGAGGCCGCAACGCGGATTGGGCCGAGGACGCCGTCAGGGAAAGCGTATCGATCTCCGAAACGGAAGCGCTGAGGCTCCGCGTCATCGACCTGATCGCCCCTTCCATGCAAGCGCTTCTCGACTCGCTCGACGGCAGGACAGTCACGATCGAGGAGAAGACGGTCGCTCTGCACACGAAGGGCGCCGCGATCCTCGAGATGAAGATGAGCTGGAGCGATAGGCTCCTCGCCGTTATCACGAATCCCAACATCGCCTACGTCCTGTTCATGCTGGGGCTCCTCGGCCTGTACTTCGAGCTCTCCACCCCCGGGGCCATTCTCCCCGGAGTGGTCGGTGCGATCTGTCTCATCCTCGCGTTTTTCGCCTTCCAGGTGCTCTCGATAAGCTACACGGGCGTTCTTCTGATCATACTGGCCATCGTGCTCTTCATCGTCGACGTGAAGGCGGCGACGCACGGGGCTCTGACGGCTGGAGGACTGGTTGCCATGACTATCGGCTCCATCATGCTCTTTAACGATCCCGATCCGGCCCTGCACGCCTCGCTGCAGGTCATCGTTCCGGTGGTCCTCGTCACGGGGGCCTTCTTCATCGTCGGTGTCTATCTATCGATCCGGTCGCTGCGCACAAAACCGACAACCGGCGGCAGTGCCCTCATCGGCCAGGAAGGAGACGCGCGAACCCCCGTCGATGGAAAGGACGGCAAGGTCTTCGTGGCCGGCGCCCATTGGAGCGCCTCTTCCGACGAGAAGATCGAGGAGGGGAAGCGCATCCGGGTGATCGGAGTCAAAGGAATGTCTCTCAAGGTGGAAGAGATACGATAGATGTCCCTGTTTCCCGCCGCGCGGCGGGAGGTCGATCCGAAAGGAGAACGTATGCAGATCGGACTGTCGGTCATCATCGTGCTCGTTATCTTCATCGTCGGGAACAGCGTCAGGGTCCTGAGGGAGTACGAGCGCGGAGTCGTGTTCAGGCTCGGCCGGTTCGTCGGCGTCCGGGGGCCGGGGCTTATTCTCCTCATCCCGATGTTCGAGAAGATGGTAAAGGTCACGCTCCGCACGGTCGCTCTCGACGTCCCGCCGCAGGACGTCGTGACCAAGGACAACGTCTCGGTCAAGGTGAACGCCGTCATGTATTTCCAGGTGTTCGATCCGGCCAAGTGCATCATCGCGGTGGAGAACTATCTCTACGCCACGTCGCAG
>JAPLKY010000307.1 GCA_026387805.1 Candidatus Krumholzibacteriia bacterium | reverse complement strand
CTGCACCTCATACCGGAACCCATCGGGAAAGAGGGGCCGGATGGGCCGGTCGATCATGCGCGCCCCGAGCGTTTCCTTTTCGCCGGGACGCCCCTCGCGCTTGAAGAAGCCTCCGGGTATCTTGCCCGCGGCGTAGAATTTCTCGCGATATTCGACGCTGAGCGGGAAGAAGTCCTGATCCGACTGTTTGTCTTTCGACGCCACCGCGGTCACGAGCACAACGGTGCTGTCGATCCCGACGAGAACCGCCCCGTCGGCCTGCTTCGCAATTCTGCCGGTCTCGAAGTAGAAATTCTTTCCTCCGAGATCCCAATTCTTTTTCACCATGCGGGAATTAGCCTCCATAACTGCGTTACCATACCATTCAACAAAGAGCCGTCCGCGATGCCGCGTGAGCGTTGGTTCGCTCGGCCGTGGGATCGGGAGCTACTTACGGATATTCAATTCCTTGATGATCGCCCGATATTTGTCGATCTTGTTGTTCTTGAGATAGTCGAGGAGCTTGCGCCGCTGGCTCACCAGCTTCAACAGACCCCGCTTCGAGGCGAAATCTTTCTTGTGAACCTTGAAATGCTCCGCAAGCTGATTGATGCGTTCCGTGAGAAGAGCGATCTGTACTTCCGGGGAACCTGAGTCTCTCTCATGAACCTGAAACTTGGCAATGACTCCCTTTTTGACTTCCTTCGGCAGCGCCATCGTTCATGCACCTCCTTAAACCCTGTGATGAGATATCACGATGGCAGCAGAACGGGTCGCCCCGATCCGCCTGAAAACTGCTAGACACTCACTTCGCTTCTTTAGGCATTAGAATCTACACGATTGGGCCCGAATGTCAATGTTTCTTTTCCAGCATCGTGTAAGCCGTTTGCCGGTCGTGCATTAACTGTGCCCGAAGATCATCGGCGCTCCCGAATCTGTGCTCGTCCCTGATAAATCCCCGGCAGTGCACCCTGATGAGCTCGCCGTAAAGATCTCCGTCGAAATCGAACAGGTGGATCTCGATATGACGCGCGCCGTCCGCGTGCATCGTCGGAGCGATTCCGATGTTCATCATCCCGCCATGGACGCCGCCGCGCTCTTCGACCTCAACCGCGTAGACGCCGCCGGGCGGCAGGAGCTTCGCGGCATCGGCGATCCCGGCGTTCGCCGGCCGCCCGAGACAGCGCGCGGCGTGATCGAGACGCCGCTCGACGATGTCACGCCGGATCCTCGTGCTCGAGAGCACGCTCCCCTGAAGCACCATCGGCGGCACGATCGTGACCGCGAAACCGAGCCGGCGTCCTTCCTCGACGAGCCGCTCCTGCGAGCCTTCCCTCGCGCGCCCGAGGCGAAAATCGTACCCGACGACGAGGTGCTTCATCCCGAGCGTCGCGACGAGCTTATCCGCGATGTAGTCGCGGTAGTCGATCGAAGCGGTTTTCGGGGAGAAATGCTCGACGATCGCATAATCGACGTCCATCCGCCCGAGCAGATAGAGCTTCTCGGAAAGAGTCGTGAGGAGAGGCGGAGCCGTTTCGGGATGGGTGACGGCGAGAGGGTGCCGATCGAAAGTGAGCAGGATCGACGCGCTCAAAGCGTCGGCGCGCTTGGCGGCGGCAAGAGTCCTGATGACCTCCGTATGCCCCCGATGGACTCCGTCGAACACGCCGATGGTCACGGCGGTGCAGGCGAAGGCGCCGCGTTCGAGTTTCCGCGGATGTGCTATGATCTCCATGACGTTTCGAAACGCGCCCCGCTGCGGCGCCTCATGATTCCCTGAACACCCGCCTGAGCTGGATGAGGCCGCCGAGCCCCATCTCGGCGATCGCTCCGAGCGAACCGTCGGGCCGTTGGAGTCTGAGAAGGGCGCCCTGTCCCGGGAGCGCCGCATGCGTCCCGGGATGCAGCTTCGGAATCATCCCGCACGAAAGCCCCCGCGATTGCTCCTCGGAAAGAGTCACCGCGGGAAAATGGCCCACCGCCTCGGCGAGGGAATACCCCGGGGAATCGGCCTCGATCAGCTTTTCGAATTCGCCGTCGGGAACGGCCTCGTCGAGGGTGAAATGCCCGATGCGCATCCGTACGAGGGTCCCGAGATGCGCGGGAACGGCGAGCGCGTCACCGATCTCTTCGGCGAGAACGCGCAGGTAGAGCCCCCGCGAGCAATAGACCTCGACGCGCACGATCGGCGGCTTGAAGTCGAGAAGCGTGATCGAGTACGTGTCCACCTGGCGCGGATTGCGGTCGATCTTCTCGCCGCGGCGCGCGAGCATGTAGAGCGGCGTTCCCTTGTGCTTGAGCGCCGAGTACATCGGCGGGGTCTGGAATCGCTTGCCCGTGAAACGGTTGAGCGCCGCCTCCACCGCCTCGCGATCCACGTTCGCCCACGATCCGGTCTTGAGAATCCGCCCGCTCTCGTCCTGCGTGTCGGTCGTCGCGCCGAGTCTGACGTCGGCGATGTAGCGTTTCGGAAGATCCATGAGGTAATTCGAGAGCTTCGTCGCCTCGCCGGTGAGAATGAGGATGAGCCCGATCGCCTGCGGATCGAGGCTGCCCGCGTGCCCGACCTTCTCGAGGCGGATGGCGCGCTTGAAGAGTCTCACGCAGTCGTAGGTCGAGTTGCCCGGCGATTTGGCGACCGGGATAACCCTGTTGTTGAGCTTTGCGCGCGCGCTTGATTCCGTCATATCGATTTCTTCGAACGGTCTCCCGCCGCCAGCATCCCGCCGAGAGCGTTCACGATGAGCGCCGTCGCCGTCGCGAGATCGTCGTGGATCGTGAGGCCGGCGGCGTTGCGATGCCCTCCGCCGCCGAACTTCTCGGCGAGGGAGGCGACGTCGTAGTCGTTCCGCGAGCGAAGGCTCACGCGGATCTCCTTCTCCCCGAGCTCCCGGAACAGAGCGGCGAGCTCGACGTCGTCGATGGAGGCCGCATAATCGACGAATCCCTCCGTATCGCTCATCGCCGCCCCCGCGGCCGCGAGCATCCCGCGCGAAATGCGCATGGCGGCGATACGCCCGTCGCCGTGCACCTCGAGATCGTCGAGGGCCCGCGCGAGCAGCTTCAACGTGCCGAGCTTCTTCACGTAGATGAAGTCGTGGGCGAGCTCGTGCGCCCGCGCCCCGAGCTCGACGAAGCGCGCCGCCGTGGCGAGCGCCTCCGCGTTCGTGTTCCGGAACCTGAAACCTCCCGTATCCATGAGGACGCCGAGGTAGAGATAATCGGCCATTTCCGGCGTGATGCGCCCCGGAGCGACCGCCGCGAGGAACCGGTACACGAGGATCGCCGCGGCGCTCGCGCGCTCGTCGACGACGTTGATATCGCCGTATCGTTCGTTCGTCGGGTGGTGATCGATATTGACGACCGGCACGCCGCTTCCGTGCATCACGAGGTCCGCGGTCCGCGCGGTGGTCGGCGAATCGAGCGCGAACACCATGTCGGGTTTGAACGAGGGGAGATCCTCCTCCCGCATGAAGAGCTTCGCGAGCGGAAGATCGAGGTAGATCTCAGCCATGTCGCCCGGGGTGAAACAGGCGACTTCCTTGTCCTTCCCCCGCAGGAACGCGGCGAGCGCGA
>JAPLKY010000019.1 GCA_026387805.1 Candidatus Krumholzibacteriia bacterium | reverse complement strand
CGACGCCATCCTCGTCTCGAAAAGCGAGCTGAAACGGTAGAATGCGCCGCCGGGGTGCCGGAATGATTTCGATTTTGCGGGCACTTGGGGCGGCGAACGTGTATAATACGATGGGTGATCGTATATAGCCCGGGAGAAGGGCGGAGAACAGGATGAAGAAGAAGCAGCTTGCTCCGAAGGCGATCCGATGCTCCTTCTGCGGGAGGGGGCAGGACGAGGTCGCGAAGCTCGTATCAGGGCCCTCGGTATACATTTGCAACGAATGCATCAGGCTGTGCAACGACATCCTCGAGGAGGAAATGTCGGGGACGATGCTCTGGGACATGGAGCATTTCCCGAAGCCGAAGGAGATAAAGGATTTCATCGACCAGTACGTGGTCGGGCAGGAGCTGGCGAAGATCGTCCTCTCGGTGGCGGTCTACAACCATTACAAGCGCATCCGCCACGAGCGGCGGGCCGACGACGTCGAGATCGACAAGAGCAACATCCTGCTCCTCGGGCCGACCGGCGTCGGGAAGACGCTCCTCGCGCAGACGCTCGCGCGGTTTCTCAAGGTTCCCTTCGCGATCGCCGACGCGACCTGCCTCACCGAGGCCGGATACGTCGGGGAGGACGTCGAGAATATTCTCGTTCGGCTCCTCCAGAACGCCGATTACAACCTCGCGGCGACCGAACGGGGCATCGTCTACATAGACGAGCTCGACAAGATCTCCCGCAAGAGCGAGAGCCCGTCGATCACCCGGGACGTCTCCGGCGAGGGAGTGCAGCAGGCGCTTCTCAAGATCCTCGAGGGGACCGTCGCCAACGTTCCTCCGCAGGGCGGACGCAAGCATCCGCAGCAGAAGTTCATCGAGGTCAACACGAAGAACATCCTCTTCATCTGCGGCGGCGCCTTCCAGGGCCTCGACGAGATCGTCGAGCGGAGGGTTGGAAAGAAGATCATCGGCTTCGGCGCCGAGCGCGGCCCGGGCTACAAGAAGGAGTCGAGCGAGATTCTGAAGTTCGTCCAGCCGGACGATCTCATCAAGTACGGGTTGATACCGGAGCTCGTGGGACGGCTCCCGATCGTGGCGCCGCTCCACGACCTCGACGAGCAGGCGCTCATGGACATCATGATCAAGCCGAAAAACGCGCTCATCAAGCAATACCGGAAGCTCTTCGACATGGAGGAAGTCGAGCTCGAGTTCACGCCGGCGGCGCTGCAGTCGATCGCGAAGCTCGCGATGCAGCGGAAAACCGGTGCGCGGGGCTTGCGCGCCATCATCGAAGAGACGATGCTCCACATCATGTACGATATTCCTTCGCACCCCAACGTTCGCAAAATCCTCATAACGGAGGAAACGGTCGTCAACCGGGACGAGCCCCAGCTGTTTCTCGACAAGGACCGGGAGCTCAAGGCGCAGTAGCGCCGTTCCGGAGACCTTTCCTCATCCATGCGGCGGTGAAATCGAATGAGACTCAATTCCAACAAGGACCGTGAAGAACGGGGGAGCGTCTACCCGCTCATTCCCCTGCGCGACGTCGTGATATTTCCCTCGATGGCGACGGCCATTCTCGTCGGCCGGCAGCCTTCGGTGAACGCGGTCGAGCGCGCGATCAAGACCGACAAGAACCTCGTTGTCGTCACGCAGAAGAACGCGTCGGTGAACGAGCCCGGCCCCGAGGACCTCTTTCTCGTGGGAACGATCGTGAAGATATTTCATCACATCAGTCTCCCCGACGGGACGATCAAGGTCATGCTCGAGGGGGTGAGCCGCGCGCGCATCCACGAGTATTTCGAGGAGGACAACTACTTCGCCGCGCGCATCGAGGAGATCGAAGTCGACGAACGCGACACGCGCGAGCTCGAAGCGCTCATGCGCCGTGTGGAATACCTCTTCACCGATTACGTTCGGATGAATCCGCGTCTGCCCAACGAGGTGCTTCTCTCGCTTCAATCGATCGAGGACCGCTCGGTCCTCGCCGATACGATCGCCGCGCATCTCCTCGTCCATAACGACGAGAAGCAGCGGCTGCTCGAGGCGTTCGACGTCGAGGAGCGCCTCATGGCCATTCACCGCATTCTCTCCGAGGAGCTCCAGCTCCTCAAGGTCGAGAAGGACATCGACGAGAAGGTTTCGAGTCAGGTCCAGAAGACGCAGCGGGAGCTCTTCCTCCACGAGAAGATGAAAGCGATCAAGAAGGAGCTCGGCCAGGGGGAGGAATACGAGGAGTATACCGACGTCAAGCGGAAGATAAAGAAAGCGGGAATGAGCCGCGAGGCGGAGAAGATGGCGTATCGCGAGCTCGACCGGCTCAGAATGATGTCTCCGATGGCGCCGGAGGCGACCGTCGTGCGCAATTACATCGAAACGCTCACGGCGCTGCCGTGGCGCAAGCGGACGCGCGACAGCCTCGATCTCGAGCAGGTGAAGGCGAAGCTCGACGCCGATCACTACGGCCTCGCCAAGGTCAAGGAGCGCATCGTCGAATTCCTCTCGGTCGTAAAGCTCGTCGGAAACCTCAGGGGTCCGATCCTCTGCTTCGTCGGCCCGCCCGGGGTCGGGAAGACCTCCCTCGGGCATTCGATCGCCGACGCCGTCGGGCGCAATTTCGTCAGGATCTCCCTCGGGGGCATCCGCGACGAAGCGGAGATCCGCGGGCATCGCAGGACGTATATCGGTTCTCTCCCCGGCCGCATCATCCAGATGGTGCGGAAGGCGGGGAGCAAGAACCCCGTGTTTCTCCTCGACGAGATCGACAAGCTCGGGGCGGACTTCCGGGGGGATCCCTCGGCGGCGCTTCTCGAGGTGCTCGATCCCGATCAGAACAAGCATTTCAGCGATCATTTCCTCGAGGTCGAATTCGACCTGAGCGAGGTGATGTTCATCACGACGGCGAACGTGATGTACACGATTCCGCCGGCGCTCCAGGACCGCATGGAGGTCATACGGCTCCCGGGATACCTCCTGCATGAGAAGCTCGCGATCGCCCAGAAATTCCTTCTCCCGAAGCAGATGAAGGCGCACGGGATAAAGCCCGGGCAGCTGCGGATTTCGACGGGAACGATGACCGATCTCATACGGCTCTACACGCGGGAGGCCGGAGTCAGGAACCTCGAACGGGAGCTCGCGTCCATCTGCCGCAAGGTCGCGCGGAAGCTCGCCTCCGTCGCCGAGCCGGACGCCGCGCGGAGCATCCGTATCACGCGCAAGCATCTCGAAAGCTACCTCGGCATTCCGAAGTATTCCGACAGCGAGATCGACGAGCACGAATCGGTCGGCGTCACGACGGGACTCGCGTGGACCGAGGTGGGAGGGGAAATCCTCAACATCGAGGTGACGCTCATGCCCGGCAAGGGAGAGCTCATTCTCACCGGCCAGCTCGGCGAGGTCATGCAGGAATCGGCGAAGATCGCGCTGAGCTTCGCGCGGAACAAGGCGCGCATGCTCCCTCTCGAGAACGATTTCTTCTCCTCGATCGACGTGCACGTGCACGTGCCCGAGGGAGCGATTCCGAAGGATGGCCCGAGCGCGGGAGTCGCCATCGCGACGGCGCTCATTTCGGCGTTCTTCGACATCCCGGTGAATCGCGACATCGCGATGACGGGAGAGGTGACGCTCCGCGGTAAGGTGCTCCCCGTCGGCGGCATCAACGAGAAATCGGTCGCCGCGCTCAGGGCGGGAGTGAAGAAGCTCATTCTCCCCAAGGGGAACGAAAAGAACATCAAGGAGCTTCCCGAGGAGGTCCGCAAGAACATGAAGATCGCCGTGGCCGATTCGATGGACCAGGTGCTCGAGCACGTGCTCACGAAGAAGCTCGACTGGGGAATCGAGCATCGGCGGGATCTCGGCGGCTTTTTCGGGAGCCATCTTCGCAAGTCGGCCAACTGACATGCCGCAGGTTTTGAAGATACGAAGTCTCGCCGTCGCGTGCACCACGCTCGATCCCGCGCGGTTTCCGAAATCTCCGTGGAAGGAGATCGCCGTTTCGGGAAGATCGAACGTCGGGAAATCGTCGCTTCTCAACACCCTCTTCGAGCGGAAGAACTTCGCCCGCATCAGCAACGAGCCCGGCAAGACGCGGACGATGAATTTCTACGCCGTCAATGATCGCTTCTACCTCGTCGATTTCCCGGGCTATGGTTTCGCGCGGCTCTCCGCGGAAACGCGGAAGAGCTGGCTGAGGATCATCGACGCCTATATCGAGGAGCGTCCGGCTCTCGCGGGCGTCGTGCAGCTCGTTGACGCGCGGCATGCGCCGTCGGAGGAAGACGTGGAGAGGATCGGGCACATCGCCCGGAGCGAAAGGCCGTTCATCGTCGTCTTCACGAAGGCGGACAAGATATCGAATGACGATCGCTTCCGCGCGGTTCGGGAGTTCAACGCAAGCGTCGAAGGGATCGCGCGGATCGCCCCGATCGACAAGCGGAGCGTAGGCGATAAGGGGGCCGCCGGAGGGAGCGCGCGCGCGGCGGCGCCGGCCCTCTTCTTCTCGGCGAAGACGGGCGAAGGGCGGGAGACTCTCTGGCGCTGGATCATGGAACGGATCCTGTAGGGGAGAGGTGCCCCATGGGCGACACCGTCATCGTGAGTCCCGGGCCCGTTCACGTCGCTCCGGAGGCATGGAAGAACCTTCAGGCGCTTCATCACCGATCCGGCGAATTCAGGAACATCGTGCGGGAATGCCGGTCCGCGCTGCAGGAGCTTCTCCACACGTCGTCCCCGGTCTACCTTCTCACCTCTTCGGGCACGGGCGCCATGGAGGCCGCTGTCGCGAACGTGACGGTCCCCGGTTCGCGCGTGCTCGTCGTATCGGGGGGGAAGTTCGGGCGCAGGTGGGCTGAGATCTTCGACGCATACGAGTGCCGGACCTCCGTACTGAGATTCGAAGATGGAGCGGCGATCGACGTCGATTCGGTCGTGGAGCGAATCGATCGCGAGCGCCCGGAATTCGTCGCTCTCACGCACGTCGAGTCGTCGACCGGCCTGTTGTTTCCGCTGAGGGAGCTCAGCCGAAGGCTCCGCGGGGAACGGTCGATTATGATCGTCGATGCGATCTCCTCGCTCGGGGCGGAGGATTTCCTGATGGATGAATGGAGAATCGACGTTGCGATAGGCGCGAGCCAGAAATCTCTCGCCGCCCCGCCGGGCGTGAGCTTCGCCGCCGTCGGGAAGCGCGCCCTCGGGCTCGTGGGGAGGCGGTCGAAGGGTGTCTACTATTTTGATTTCAATCGCGCGGGGCTCGCGGCGGTCGGCGGGGATACACCCTTCACTCCCGCGATAGGCACGATTCAGATAATGCATCGATCCCTCCGGAGCATGCGAGCGCTCGGATTCGACAAGGTGATACTGCGGCACCGGACGGCATCGGGCGCTTTTCTGCGGGCGGCCGGGCACCTCTCGCTCGAATCGTTCGCGAAGAATCCTTCATCGGCCGTGCAGGTTCTCGTGCTCCCTCGAGGATGTCCGGGAGAGCGGGTTCTCGCCGGTCTGGCCCGTCAGGGTTTCGTGGCGGCGGACGGGCAGGACGATCTCAGGGGAAGGGTTGTGCGCACCGGTTTTCTGGGCCTCCATGGCCCCAAAACGCTCGAACGGCTCGTCTCGGCGCTCGGCGGGGCGCTGCGGGAATGCGGAGCGGCGGCTGACGTCGCAGCCGCCATGGCGGAGATTCGGGACGCGAACCTCGGCGATTTTTCGTGGATCAAGGCTTGACAGACGCAACTATCAATGTTATAATACGGTTAGAAAATCGGAGGTATGGGTGCGCCCAAAGCTAAAGCTTAACGTTATCATCATATTCATTCTCGTCGCGATCGTTTCGATTGCGGGCGAGCTCAAGAGCAGGGAGGAATTCATGCGATCCCTCCCCGTGTACCGGCGTTACCGGTGTCTGCTCTGCCACAAGTCGTCGGCCCCCGTTTCCGCGGATCTCAATGGTTTCGGCTCCGAGTTCAGGAGGAACGGCTACACGTGGAACAGCGCCCTCGCGCTGAAGGACTCGGACGGCGACGGCTATCCGAACGGGGACGAGCTCGGCGACGGAGACGGCGATGGAGTAGCCGACGTCGGATTCGAATACAGCAATCCCGGCGATCCGATGAATGTGCCGAACTCGATCGATCGGGGGACGTGGGGCATACTGAAATCGCTCTTTGAAGAATAGCGAATAGGGGCCAAGGGGCTTTCAATCGAAGCGAGCCGCCTCCTCATCGGGAGGCGGCATTTATTTGCGGGAAATATTCAATTGCGCCGGGGGCATCCTTGCCATAAACTACGGCGGATTGTTACACGGCAGGGGAGAAGCATTCAATGTCTGCTACGGTTATCGTGGGCGGTCAGTGGGGCGACGAGGGGAAGGCGAAGGTCGTCGATTTCCTCATGGGCGGACACGACGTCGTCATGAGATTCCAGGGAGGAGCGAACGCCGGGCACACCGTCGTCACCGGCGCCGGCAGGTTCGCGTTCCATCAGATTCCCTCGGGTTTGCTCTATCCGCACGTCACGGCGATTCTCGGCAACGGAATGGTCATCGATCCCCAGGCGTTCCTCTCGGAGCTCCAGGATCTCGTCGCGAGGGGCATCGACGTGAAAGGGCGCATCCATATCAGCTCCGCCGCCCAGATCGTGATGCCGTACCATCGAATGATCGACAATCTGCTGGAGGCCGATCTCAAGAAGGAGAGCATCGGGGTCACCGGGAAGGGAATCGGTCCCGCGTACGCCGATAAATACCTGAGGAGAGGGCTCCGCATGGGGCTGTTTCTCAAAGACAAGGCGGAGCTTTTCGATATCGTGAAGACGAAGGTGAACGACGCGAACAAGCTGCTCGTTCTGTTCGGCGCGCCGCCGCTCTCGGCGGAGAAGGTCGCGAGCGATTTCGCGGGCATGCGGGATCGTCTCGCCGGGCTCGTCGTCGATACGCAGGAGCTCGTGCACGACATGAAGGCGCGGGGGAAGCGCATTCTGCTCGAAGGGGCGCAGGGAGCGCTCCTCGACATCGATCACGGCACGTATCCCTTCGTCACGTCGAGCTCGTGCACCGTCGGCGGCGCCGTGACGGGAACGGGGCTCGCGCCGCGCGATATCGGCCGGGTGATCGGCATCTTCAAGGCGTACCTCACGCGCGTCGGAAACGGCCCGATGCCGAGCGAGCTCACGGGGGATTCGGGAAACGAGCTGCGGGAGCGGGGGCATGAGTACGGCACGACGACGGGACGTCCACGCCGTTGCGGATGGTTCGACGTCGTGGGCGGGCGTTATTCGGTGCTCCTCAGCGGCTACGACGAGATCGTGCTCACGAAGCTCGACGTCATCTCGGGGCTGCCGCGGGTGAAGCTGTGCGTCGCCTACGAGCTCGACGGAAGGCGGGTGACGAGCTTTCCCCAGAATCCGGAGGATCTCGCGAGGTGCACGCCGGTCTTCGAGAAGATGCCGGGCTGGAGCGCGGAAGAGATCAAAGTCGATCGGTACGATGCGCTTCCCGCCGGTGCGAGGGCATTCATCGAGCGGATCGAGAAGGGAATCGGCGCGCGCGTATCGTTCATATCGACCGGCGCCGCTCGGGAAGAGACCATTGTCCGGGACGGGGCCTATTCGTTTGACAGAACGTGACGAAATCGCTATCTTGCATAGCCTTGTGATGGATGGTGCGGCGGGGTGGGGCTTCGAAGAACTCTGCAATCAATGGGCCGCTAGCTCAGGTGGTTAGAGCACCTGCCTGTTTAGCAGGGGGTCCTGGGTTCGAGTCCCAGGCGGCTCACTTTTCCAACCAATTCATATAATAATAAGTTAGATTTTTGAGGATCCGTTTCTATTTTGCGCGAAAAGCGGAGGATCAACAATCCTTCGCTGGAAGTCCCCCACGCAAGCGCATGGCTCCAGGGGGGCACGATCGAGGGGGGGGTGTTTCACTCAATCCACGCGCGGGATAGGGAGGCTCTTTCCTTTTCCCCTGTGACTCCTGCTGAGGGCATGATATAATTACATTTCAAATCCCATTTTCTGAACCAAGACGAGATCCTTGGAGGGAGAGCAGCTATGAGCAGGCTTATGAAGATAGTATCTCTCGTACTCTTCTGTGTGTCACTTATTGCCGTGCCGTCCCTGTGGGCGAATTGGGTCCAGGATGGTGTGGCCCTCTGCACGGCGACGAGGCAGCAGCAGTTTCCCGCGATCGCCTCCGATGGCGCTGGCGGCGCCATTATCACATGGTATGATTTCCGTAGCGGGAACTCTGACATCTATGCTCAGAGGGTGAATGCCTCGGGAGCTGTCCAGTGGACAGCAGATGGCGTCCCCCTCTGCACGGCAACGTGGAGTCAAGGTCCTCCCACGATCATCTCCGATGGGGCGGGCGGCGCCATTGTCACGTGGGAGGACACCCGTGGCAACAACTACGACATCTATGCTCAGAGGGTGAGTGCCTCGGGATCCCTCCAGTGGACAGCAGATGGTGTCCCCCTCTGCACGGCGACAGGGAATCAGCTTTCTCCCATGATCACCCCCGATGACGCGGAAGGCGCCATTGTCACGTGGTATGACTCCCGCAACGGATACTATGACATCTATGCCCAGAGGGTGAATGCCTCGGGAGTTGTCCAGTGGACGGGGGATGGCGTCCCCCTCTGCATGGCAACGGGAGATCAGTATTCTCCCAAGATAACCTACGATGGCTGGGGCGGCGCCATTATCATGTGGTATGATTTCCGTAGCGGGAACTCTGACATCTATGCTCAGAGGATGAGTGCCTCGGGAGTTGTCCAGTGGACAGCAGATGGCGTCCCCCTCTGCACGGCAACGGGGCAGCAGCAGTTTCCCGCGATCGCCTCAGATGGCGCTGGCGGCGCAATTACCACATGGTATGATACCCGTATCGGGGACTCTGACATTTATGCTCAGAGGGTGAATGCCTCGGGAGCTGTCCAGTGGACAGCAGATGGCGTCCCCCTCTGCACGGCCACAGGGAATCAGTATAAGCCCACGATAACCTCCGATGACGCTGGCGGCGCAATTATCACATGGTATGATACCCGTATCGGGGACTCTGACATTTATGCTCAGAGGGTGAATGTCTCGGGAGTTGTCCAGTGGACAGCAGATGGCGTCCCCCTCTGCACGGCAACGGGAACTCAGTATTCTCCTACGGTCACCTTCGATGGCGCGGGCGGCGCCATTATCACATGGTATGATTCCCGTAGCGGGAACTCTGACATCTATGCTCAGAGGGTGAATGCCTCGGGAGTTGTCCAGTGGACGGGGGATGGCGTCCCCCTCTGCGCGGCAACGGGAGATCAGTTTTCTCCCAAGATAACCTCCGATGGTTGGGGCGGCGCCATTGTCACATGGGAGGATTACCCCGATGGCGTCAACAGCGACATCTATGCCCAGAGAGTCGACGCCAATGGATTTTCGGTGTTAACAGGAACTGACGAGCCGATAGTGCATGGGGAGCTGCATCAGAATTATCCAAACCCGTTCAACCCGACGACGAGGATCGCATTCGAGCTCTCCGCGCCGGTTCATGTGTCGCTTCGAATCTATGACACCACAGGACGCCTTGTTCGAGAGCTCATAAATGATGAGCGCCTCACGGGGAGATGCGAGGAAAACTGGGACGGCCGGGACTCGAGAGAGCGCGCAGTCGCGAGCGGTATCTACTTTTATCGCTTCGATGCGGGATCGTTCACGCAGACGAAGAAGATGGTATTATTGAGGTGAGTATTCAGTGGCAATGCAGTATCGGGGAGCGGAACCAAGTGGTCTGGCTCTTTATTCCCAGTATGACGAGATCCCTCTAGGATAATGGGGTCCTGGGTTCGAGTCCCAGGCGGCTCACTTTTCATTTCATTCCACAATCCGACTTCTTACCGCAAATAGGATTGCATCTCTCGCAAATTGTTGGCTCGCGGGTTTGCCTGCTCCGCCATCAGTCGAGCTAGCGTTGGGTCATTCATGGAGTTGCATTTACGCCACGTCGGGCGTTCAAGGGCACGAGAATTGCGAGAGCCTCCAATGGAGCATCTGCTCGATGGAGGTAGTGAGGTGAGAGCTTTACTAAGGGTGTACGCAGCAGCGCTCGTCATATCCATGATAGCGTCGATAGGAGCAACGGCAGAACCTTCCAGAATCAACAAATCGATCTATGGCTTCTACCTCGGAGAATCCAAGCCGTCGTTGATCCAACGCGCAAGACAAGAGGGGATTGCCTATAGTCAGAAAGGCAAGCTGCCCGACCAGCTATTTCCCGATAGCTATCTATTCAAGGGCTCGTTGGATAAGTCAAAACTCGTGGAATACGTGATCGTATCTTTCTACAGGGATTATGTCGGGCAGGTGGACATACATCTAACCGACAACTCGGACAGACAGTTCATGCAGGCCGCCCAGGTCCTCGATCAGAGCTGGAATTCATTCCCCGGATATAGCGGGCAGAGCTTCGGCCCGATGTATATTATCACCGTTCCGGAAGTGCTCATCACTTTGGTCAAGGCGAAGACGGGGACACATATCGCATACGTCCATCGAGGATTGATGCGCACGCATAATGAAGAGAGAAGCAAAGCCCTGGCGAGGGAATAAGACTTGCGGTTCGAACGCTAGAACAGGCTCTTGATCGCTCCCCAGCTCGTCTCCCGCACGCCCAGAGGACCCGGATTCGGGGTCCAGCAAATATACAGAGGCGTCAGGTTGATGCACGGCTCGATCGGATTGCCGGGTTCGCAGCTCGCGAACTGGTATGCGGGCAGCGGCCACACCCCCGGGGATGGAACGATCTCGATCTTGGCGGGAACCTCCGGGGAACCCAGCTGCATCATGCTGAGCTGAAAAAGCCATACCCAATCCATCTGGCACAGACCCTCACCGAACGCAACGCTGATGCCCTCCACGAGCGAGCCGCAGCAAAGGCGGCCGGCGGTGCCGGGATTCTGGACGGTTGCGAGAACGACGACCGTCGAGGGAAAGCTGACCGCGAACTCGGCCGCCTGCAGACCGTGCACGCTCGGCAGGCACCAGATCCAGCACTGGAACTGTCCATACTGAGAAGGACAGACGGTATTACCCGAATTAGCCGGCCAAGACACGTCGTGTGTCGCATCCTTGAACAGGCCGATGTAGCCGATCTGCGGCCCGGAAGCAAGTACCGGGCTTGCAGCGATCAGAAACGCCGCAATCGAGAGGCATAGAACGCTGAGCACAAGAAACGATCCCCGTTTCATTATGGACCTCCGCTCCTAGAACAAGCTCTTGATCGATCCCCAATTCGTCTGCTCTATGCCCAAGGGACCCTCAGGATACGGATAGCAGATATACAGAGGGCAGAGAATGATGCACGGCTCTATCGGATAGCCTGGCCCGCAGCTCGCGAACTGGTATGCGGGCATCGGCTGCACCCCCGGGTGCGGAACGATCCTGATCTGGGCGGGAAGGCCGGCCGCCAAAGACATACAGGTGAAGTTGTGCGTCCATAGCCAATCCGACCGGCAATTGCCCTCGCCGAACGCGATACTGATGCCCCCGTCGGGCGAGCCGATTTCCATCGTTATATCAGGGTAATTCCTCGTGGTCGCCAGCACGACGACCGTCGGTGGAAAGCTGATCGCAAACTCGAGGGCCTGGAGCCCATGCACGCTCGGCAGGCACCAGATCCAGCACTGGAACTGTCCGTACTGGGGCGGGCAGACGTTGTAGCCCGCACCGCCCGAGGTCGGATCCGTGTCGTGAGTTGCATCCGCGAAGAGACCGATGTAACCGGTCTCCGGAAGAGCAAACGACGAACTCGTCGTGAGCACGATCACCGCAACTGCAAGCAGCATTTTCACCATATACAATAGTATATCCGACATTCCTATTCGGCGCAACCGGTCGATCTCTTGAAGAGGGCGGCCCGCTCCTCGGGAGTGGCCTTCTCCATGAATGAAGCGCGTTCATCGATCGAGGCGCGGTCGAGGAGGGAGGCTTCCTCTTCGAGAGACGCGCGCGCGATGAGGGCCGCCTTCTCGGGCAGGCTGATCCGGCCGACAATCGTCGCCTTTTCCTGCAGAGTGGCGGCGTCGACGAGCGAGGCGCGCTCTTGGGCGGAAGCGCGCTCCAGCACGATGGCGGCGCGCTGCTGGATCGAGAGCTTGTCGAAAGTGTCCGGTGTGATCGAAGCGCGCGCGAGAAGCGCGGATCGGTCGGGAAGCGGCAGGCGTTCGAAGAGCGTGACGCGCTCCTGGATCGTCGTCAGCTTGAAGAAGGCGGCTTTCTCTTCAACCGTCCCCTTGTCGAGGAGCGATGCCTTCTCGATGAGAGAGGCCCTTCCCAGAAGGACCACCCGCTGCTCGCTCGTCGAACGTTCGAAGAGCGCCGCTCTCTCTTCGACCGTCGCGCGTTCCATCATGAGCGATTTCTCCAGGGCCGAAGCGCGCTCCATGATCGATGAGCGTTCTTCGAAAGATGCGCGTTCCATAAGGGAAGCTCGTTCCTCGAGAGCGGCGCGATCGATGATCGCCGCCTTTTCGGACAGAGACGCCTTCTCCACGAAAAGCGCCTTTTCCTGGAGCGAGGCGCGCTCCGTGAGAATGGCGGCCTTTCTCTCCGCGGGGAGGGCGCCGAACGCCTTCATCGCGAGGCTCGCGCGGCCGAGAAATGAGGTCCTCTCGAGGAGCGGGAGTCTCTCGAACATCTCGTTCTTTTCCTGGACGGTCGATCGATCGAAGAAGGAAGCCTTTTCCTGCGCCGTGGCGCGCTCCACGAGCGACGCGCGTCCCTCGAGCGACGCGCGATCGAGGAGATGGCACGCGGGCTTGACCGTCGTTCTCCCCATGATCAAAGCTATCTCTTCGTCCGAAGCATTTTCGAGGAAGGCGGCCATTTCCTGCGGAGTGGAGCGATCCATGAGGGACGCCGTCATCCGGGGAGGAATCCGCTCGAGGATCGCCGCCTTCTTCTCGAGAGGCGCCCTGTCGATCAGAGCGGCTTGATCCTGAAGCGATACGCGCTCGATCATAGCGGCGCTGCGCTCATGGAGCGGGAGCTCGTCGAGCTCCCGCGGCGTGGTTCCCGAGCGGGCGGCCATCGCGGTCTTTTCCGCGGATGCAAGGCGATCGAACATCGCCCGGTGCTCTTGCGGCGTCGCGAGCTTGAAGAGCTCCGTCTTCTCCTCGTTCGACGCTTTGCCGATGAGCATCGCCTTTTCCTCGATCGATGCCCGCTCCATCATCAGAATCTTCTCGGCGGTCGTCGAGCGCCCGAACAGTACGGCCTTTTCCTCGAGGGAGGCGTCGTTGAATATCTCTTCGCGCTCATCGACGGTGGCGCATCCCATGAACGCTGCCTTTTCCGTCGCCGACGAGCGCTCCATAAAGGCCGCTTTCTCGGCCAGAGAAGCGCGGGAAACGAGGGTGGCCCTGTCATGGACGGATGCCATCGCGAGAAGGGAGTCTTTGGCGGCGACGGGCGCCTTATCGAGGATCGCGCCCTTCGCCTTGGGAGTGGCCGAGTCGAACGCGTCGGACGACGTCGCGAGCCCCTGAAGCAGCGCCGAGCGCGCCGGGGCAGAAAGGCGGTCGAGAAGAGCGATTCGCTCCTCCCCCTTCAGAAGCCTGAAAAGGGCCGTCCGCTCGACGAGCGTCGCCTTGTCGAAGACGGCGGCTTTCTCCTGGATCGAGGCGCGGGCCAGGAGCTGCGCCTGGATCTGCCGGGAGGCCCTCTCGAAGAGGGCGGCCAGCTCCTCGGACGTCAGTATGCACGCCGTCGTTTCGACCGATTCTTCTCCCTGGGACGACAGGCTATCCCCGGCGATACGCCCGGTGGAATGCCGCAGCGAATCGTCGGCCGTCTCGGATGGGCCGATAGGGGAGAGCGGCCTGTCGCCGAGGAAGTAATAGACGAGCACGATAGCCGCGATAAGCAGTATTCCGCCCGAAAGATATCCGACCTTGCTCAACGGGTTCCTCCTCGTATTTATGAAATCACGTTTCCACATTTCGAACAAATGATGCGTTCGTCCTTTTTCTTCTGGATCTCGGCGGCGTAGCCGCCCGCGATGATCCCGGCGGGGAGCACGAAAAGGCTGATGCCGAGAAGCGCGATAACGCCGGCGAGCACCTTTCCCGCCGGCGTGATGGGATAGACGTCGCCGTATCCGACGGTGGTCATGGTCATGGCGCCCCACCACATGGCGGCGGGGATGCTGCTGAACGCCTCCGGCTGGGCGGTGTTTTCGATGACGTACATGAGACTCGAGGCGATGAGGAGAAGGATGATCGACATGGTGAGGGAGACCGCTATCTCTTCCCTTTTCGATTTGAAAAGAGCTGCCATCGTCTTTATCGACTCCGAGTATCTGCCGAGCTTGAGGAGGCGGAGCAGCCTGAGAAGGCGAAGCATCCTCATGAAGATCAGATCGACCGGTATGAGCATCGGAAGAATGAAGGGTACTATCGCAATGAGATCGATGATCGCGAAGGGCGAAAAGAGGTACTTTATGCGGCCGAAGACAGGGCGCCGGTACGATGGGTTCTCCGTGCATATCCACATGCGAAGGACGTATTCGATCGAGAAGACGATGATGGAGAAAAGCTCGAAATACCAGAAAAGCGCGGGGTATTTCACGGCCAGAGCGTGCACGGTGTGCAGGGTCACCATGACGACGTTGCTCACGATGAGTACGACGAGGAACGTGTCGGCGATTCTCCCGAGGAGTCCGCCCCCGGGCGTCTCGAGGGTTTCGTAGAGCCTTGTTCTCCATTGTGCCATCATGGGCTACCTCTGGCGTGAAAGTCTCTGTGCACGCTTCACGACGCGGCTCTCCTGATGACGAGAAGCGTCATGTCGTCCCTTTGCGATAATTCGCCGGCGTGTGTCCGCACCGCGGCGACGATCCGGTCGATGAGCCGCGCGGCCGTTTCCTCGCCGCCCGTTCGGAGGAGCGAGGCGAGTCTCTCCTCGCCAAACTCCTCTTCGTTCGCGTCGAGCGATTCGGTGATGCCATCCGAATAGATGAGGAGCGTGTCTCCCGCGGCGAACTCGATGACTCCCTCAACGTACGAGAAATCCTCCAGGCAGCCGAGAACGAGGCCGCCCAGATCGAGGCGCGCCGGCTCGCCGCCCGGTTTGAGCAGGAGAGGATAGTTGTGCCCCGCGTTCGCGTAGGTGAGGCGGTGCGTGTCGCGATCGAGGACTCCGTAGAAAAGCGTGGCGAACTTGTCCGCGTCGGTGCTCCTGAAGAGGAGCGCGTTGGAGCGCTTGAGGCATTCGGCCGGCGACGGGTCGACCATGACCTGGCCGCGGAGCGTCGCCTGGAGATTCGCCATGAGGAGCGCGGCGGGCATGCCCTTGCCCGAGACGTCGCCGAGGCAAAGTGCGAGCGCGCGGTCATTCAGGTGGATGAAATCGAAATAATCTCCTCCGACCGCCTTGGCCGGTATGCTCACGCCGGCTATGTCGTATCCCGGCATCCGGGGCGCTTCCTTCGGCAGGAGATCCATCTGGATCTTGTAGGCGAGCTTCATCTCCTCCTGCATGAGCTTGAGCGCCTGCTCTTCCCCGAAGAGTCGCGCGTGCTCGATCACCTGCGCGGACTGCGTCGCGATGATTCCGAGAAGTCGCGCGTCCGCGTCGGTGAAGTCGTTCCCGGCGCGCTTGTTGAACAGGTTGAGCAAGCCGATCATCTTTCCTTGAAGCACGAGGGGGACGCTGAGAACCGATCGGACGGCGCACGATTCCCGGTCCGTCGTCTGGAAACGGTCGTCGCTCTTGAGATCGTTGACGATGAGCGGCTTCTGGTGCTTGAGCATCCAGCCGGTGAGCTCGGCGTCGAGACGGTAGGGCAGAATCTCGCTCGAGGTGTCCGCGCCGCGGACGATTGTGCGAAACGGCGTTTCGAGCCGCTTCGCGTCGAGGAGGGTGATCGTCGCCTGCTCGACCTTGAGATGTTTGATGCATTTGTGGACGATGAGCTCGATCGTGCGCTCGAGAGAGGAGGCCGAGCTCACGGCGATTGCGATATCGTTGAGGATGGAGAGCTCGTCCACGGCCGATCTGAGGCGCGTGTTCTCCTTCGCGAGGCGGTCGATTTCGGAATTCTTACCGGGATCAACCAATGCTTTTCCCCCCTGCACGGTTATGTTCCGATAGGCGCGAGCGCAGCCGGGACTATT
>JAPLKY010000017.1 GCA_026387805.1 Candidatus Krumholzibacteriia bacterium | reverse complement strand
GGGCAGCCGAGATCGTCGGGATGCTGAGCGGTTTTGGATGGCGCGTGAGTATCGGAGGCTGAATTCATGATGACGCAGCGGGTCGCCCGTCTGAGACGGAAGAGCCTCGACGCGAAGCCCTTCATCTCGACCGAGCGCGCCGAGATCGTAACGGAGGCATACGCCGAAACCGGCGAGGATCTCCCCGCGCCGCTGCGCCGCGCTTCGGTGTTCCGCCGGCTCATGGAACGCAAGACGATCCATATCGGCGAGGGTGAGCTCATCGTGGGAGAGAAGGGCCCCGCGCCGAAGGCCACGCCGACCTTCCCGGAGCTTTGCTGCCACAGCCTCGAGGATCTCGATCTCCTCGATTCGCGCGAGAAGATCCCGTTTGCCGTGAGCCCGGAGGCGCGGAGGATTTACGAAGAGAAGATCATTCCCTTCTGGCGCGGGAAGACGATTCGGGAGCGGCTGTTCGGGGAAATGGCGCCCGAATGGAAGGCGGCGTACGAGGCGGGCGTCTTCACCGAGTTCATGGAGCAGCGCGCCCCGGGGCATACCGTGCTCGACGACAAGATCTATTCGAAAGGGTTCATCGATTTCAAAAGGGATATCGAGCGCAGTCTCTCGGCGCTCGACCGCGAGAACGACCCGCGCGCGGAGGCGAAGGAGCGTGAGCTCGAGGCGATGCGGATATGCGCCGAATCGCTCATCCTCTTCGCCGCTCGCCACGCCGAAAAGGCTCGGGAGCTCGCCCGCGCGGAGCGCGATCCGGAGCGAAAGACCGAGCTCGAACGCATCGCCGCGATCTGCGAGCGCGTCCCCGCGCATCCCCCGCGCGATTTCCACGAGGCGCTCCAGTACTACTGGTTCACGCATCTCGGCGTGACGATCGAGCTCAATACGTGGGACGCGTTCAATCCGGGGCATCTGGACCGGCATCTCCTCCCGTTCTACCGGAAGGGGATCGAGGAGGGCACGCTCACGCGCGAGCGCGCCGAGGAGCTCCTCCAGTGCTTCTGGATAAAGTTCAACAATCAGCCGGCGCCGCCCAAGGTGGGAGTGACCGCGGAGGAGAGCGGCACCTATACCGATTTCGCCCAGATCAACACGGGAGGCGTGAACGAGGACGGCTCCGACGGCGTGAGCGAGCTCACGTTTCTGATGCTGGACGTGATCGAGGAGATGAGGCTGCTCCAACCGAGCTCGTCGATCCAGGTGAGCGGGCAGAGCCCCGACGCGTTCGTCGAGCGCGCGGCGCGCATTATCCGGACCGGCTTCGGACAGCCGTCCGTGTTCAACGCGGACGCAATCGTTCGGGAGCTCGTCCGGCAGGGGAAGACGCTTGCCGACGCGCGCGCCGGCGGCTCGAGCGGATGCGTCGAGGTGGGCGCCTTCGGCAAGGAGAGCTACATTCTCACGGGCTACTTCAACATGCCGAAGGTGCTCGAGATCGCGCTCGCGAACGGCGTCGATCCGAGGACGGGCGAGAGAATCGGGCTCGAAACGGGAGAGCCCGCGGGCTTCGCCTCCTTCGACGAGCTCTTCGCCGCGTACGAGAGACAGCTCCGCCATTTCATCGACATCAAAATCCGCGGGAACGGCGCGGTCGAGAGGCTCTACGCCGCGCGCATGCCGGCGCCGTTTCTCTCGCTTCTGATCGACGACTGCATCGCGAAGGGCACGGACTACAACGCCGGCGGCGCGAGATACGACACGAGCTACATCCAGGGCGTCGGGCTCGGCACGATAACCGATTGCATGAGCGCGATCAAGCATCACGTCTTCGACGCGAAGACGCTCCCGATGGAGCGGCTTCTGGAAGTGCTCGCGCGCGACTTCGACGGCGAGGAGAGACTCCGCCGGATGCTTCTCAATCGGACCCCGCGCTACGGGAACGATGACGATCGCGCCGACGATCTCATGCGGCGGCTCTTCGACGCGTATTTCAACGCGATCGACGGGAGATCGAACACGAAAGGCGGCACGTACCGCATCAACCTGCTGCCGACGACCGTTCATATCTACTTCGGGCGCGTGACCGGCGCGACTCCGGACGGCCGGAAGGCCGCCGAGCCTCTGTCCGAGGGGGTCTCGCCGGTGCAGGGAGCCGATCGCAAGGGTCCAACGGCCGTTCTCCGGTCGGTGGCGAAAATGGACCACGCGAGAACGGGCGGAACGCTCCTCAATCAGAAATTCACGCCGCAGATCCTCGAAGACGAGACGGGGCTCCGCGGGCTCGTCTCGCTCATCCGCACCTACTTCGGGCTCGGCGGCCACCACGTACAGTTCAACGTGGTGGACGCATCGACGCTCCGCGCCGCGCAGCGCGATCCCGCGCAGTACCGTGATCTCATCGTCCGCGTCGCCGGCTACAGCGACTACTTCTGCGATCTCGGCGAGACGCTCCAGGACGAGATCATCGCGAGGACGGAACACGGCTCGTTCTGAGCGAAATCACATCAATCAACCGGGAACCAAAAGCGGTCGGTGTGTGTATTACCGGTGGGGCGCCGTTCGTGGGGTCAATTGGACGAAGCGTGGTGGGCGCATTCGGCCGCGGCGCCCCGAAATTTCCAGGGGGCGAATCGCAATGAAATCCTTCTGCCTGACGTTTCTCGTGCTGCTTATCCTGTTCTTCATCATGACGCTTGTATGCGGCGGCAAGTAGAATTCATTCCATTTTGCGTTTTTCGGGTGTTTCCTGCTACAGTACCATCGTGTATCCGTATCATGGAGGATGACCGCGGATGAGGAACGTGGCTTTGATTCTCGCGATGCTGATGCGTGTCCCCGCGGCGTGTCTCTTCGGCGCGGCACGCCCCGTTATCGTCGCCGCATACGCCGGGGACGGCGAGCAGCTTCATAATACGCTCATTCTCGTCGAGAGCATTCGAACCTTCGGCGGCCGGTTCGCGGATGCGCCGGTCTGGATCTATGCGCCCTCGAACCTTCTGAAGACGAGGGAGGGGCTCGTGAAGAGCTTCGCTCCTCTCGGGGCGGAGGTGAGGCCGAGCGACGCGCCACGGGAGGCTCGCGAGGTTCCCTACGCGGGAAAGGTGTTCGCGGCGGCGCGCGCCGAGGCCGCGGCGAAGGGCGCCGCCTCGATCCTCGTCTGGATGGACGAGGACACCGTCGTGCTCATGGAGCCGCGGGAGCTCGTGCTCGTCAGGGGCGCCAGTCTCGGCTACCGGCCCGCGATGCATCAGAATATCGGCTCTCTCTATTCGGAGAAGCCGGATGCGTTCTGGCGCCGCGTCTACGAGAGGCTGTCCGTTCCGGAATCCGCCGTCTTCCCGATGAAGACGGTCGCCGACGGAAAGACGCTTCGCCCCTATTTCAACGCGGGGCTTCTCGCCGTGCGCCCCGAGCGCGGGCTCCTGAAGAAGTGGGCCGAAGCCTTCTCCGTGCTGTATCGCGACCCCGTTCTCGTCGAGATATGCAGGAAGGACGAGCGCGTGCGCCTCTTTCTGCACCAGGCGGCGCTGAGCGGCGCGATCATGAAGCTGCTCGGAAGAGACGAGATGACGCTTCTTCCCGACGGCTACAACTATCCCCTGTTCTTCAAGGAGACGTACGGCGCGGACAAGCCGTTCGATACGCTCGATGGGGTCGTGACGCTTCGATACGACGCCTATTTCCGGAATCCGGCCCCGGACGGGAGCGCAAAGCTCAAGGGCTCCGCCGAAACCGTCTCCTGGCTCGAGAAACGTCTGGGGCACGGGAGCGGCGCGGGGAACGGCGCCGATACGAAGATGCGGTTCAAATTTCAGCGAGGAGGCAAGCCCGCATGAAAGAGACGTTCCTGAAACTGTCCGAGCTCGAGAAGAGAGAAATGTTCCCCGGAGCGACGGCCCGGTTTCTTCATACGGAGAAACTCACGATCGGCGGCGATACGAGGCGGATGGAGGCGGGTTCCGCGGCGGTCATCCCGTCGAACGTCAGGCACAGCGGCCGATCGGTTTCAGCGTGCACGATCGTCGACGTGTTCTGTCCGGTGAGGGAGGATCTCAAATGAGCGAGAATATCTTCACGGTCGATTCCTTCACGGAAAAGCCGTTTGCCGGAAATCCGGCGGGGGTCTGTATTCTTCCGGGGCCGCGCGACGAAGGGTGGATGCAGAGCATCGCGCGCGAGATGAACCTTTCCGAGACGGCGTTTCTGTACCGGGGAAAGGACGGCTACAATCTTCGCTGGTTCACGCCCGTCGCCGAGGTCGAGCTCTGCGGCCACGCGACGCTCGCGAGCGCGCACATTCTCTGGGAGACGGGCGATCTCGCGCCGAAGGCGCAGGCGAGGTTTCAGACCAAGAGCGGGCTTCTGACCGCGGCGCGGAGCGGCGGTCTGATCGAGCTCGATTTTCCCGCGAAGCCGGCGGAACCGGCCGATGCGCCGGATGGGCTCATCGAGGCTCTCGGCGTGGAGCCGCGCTACATCGGGCGAAACGCGTTCGATTACCTCGTCGAGGTCGAATCGCAGGAGATCGTCAGGGACTGCGCGCCCGACATCGCGAGCCTCAAGAAGATACGGGCACGCGGCGTGATTGTCACGGCTGCCGCGAGCTCGGCGGGATTCGATTTCGTGTCGCGCTTCTTCGCTCCGGCCGTCGGAGTGGACGAGGATCCGGTGACCGGCTCCGCTCACTGCTGCCTCGGCCCCTACTGGGGCGCGAAGCTCGGAAAGACCGAGATGAAGGCTTACCAGGCCTCCGCGCGCGGAGGGGTCGTCCGCGTGCGTCTCGCGGAGGATCGCGTCTTTCTCGGCGGGCACGCGGTCACGATCCTCCGCGGAGAGCTCGCGGTGTAGCGCCGCTCGCCGCGCTGCAATCCTCCCCGAGCAGGGCGCGCTATTTTCCCTTCACGATCTCGGCGATCGTCTCGTCGAGAAGCTTGTTGAACGTCGCCGGATCCTCGATCTGCACAAAGTGCCCCCGTCCCGGCATGAGCTTCACGCTGAACGAGGCCGCGAGCTTCTTGTTTCCCTCGACGTTCGTCGGCCACTTGTCGGCGTTGATGCCGCGGATCGGGACCTTGATTTCCCGAACGGCCGGGGCGGGATCGTAGCGCAGCATGTTCTTCATCGCCCCGATTCCAACCTCCGGGGGGCCCGAAGCCATATCGGCCGCGATACGGTCGACGATCGCCGTATCGGCGCCGGCCGCGAACATGCTCCGCACGAACCCGTCCGTTACCTTCGAAAAATCCGCCTGGAACGCGTCGAGCCACTGTTTCTGCTGCTCCTCGGAATATGTCTCGCCGAAATCCTGGAACGTGTCGACGCCGATGACGCCGATCACGCGCCCGGGCATCATTCTCGCCGCCTCGAGGCTGACCGGGCCCCCCATCGAATGGCCGACGAGGATGACCTTCTTGAGCTTGAGCGCATCGACGACCGCGACGACGTCCGCCGCGAACGATTCGACCGTCCAATCCGCGCGGCCGAGCCCCGAGTCGCCGTGGCCGGCGAGGTCGAGGGCGACGACCGTATACTTCTTCTCGAAATAGGGGAGCTGGTCCTTCCAGTAGCTCTTGTCGCAGCTCCAGCAATGGACGAACACGATCGCGGGCGTGTCCTTGCCCTGAACGGTATAGCTCAGCGGAATGCCGTCCTGCGATTTCACGGTCCCGTTCCTCGCGGAGGCCGCGCAGAGCGGCCCGAGAACGACGGCGAGAAGGGCCGCGAGCATTACGATCGATACGCGCTTCATCATGGACTCCTTTCCCGGTTTCAGTTCGTTCTGTGATAGTACAGCATCGCGCAGATCTTCGCGACGGCCATCGCGACCATGACGCTGAAGAGATCCCATCGGATCGTCTTGTTCGCGACCGCGTGATACGTAAAGAACGCGAGCAGCATGGCGGTCCCGACGAGCACGGCGAGGCGCGTCGATTTGAAACGATGCATGATAAACCGCTCGTCGAGCATTGCATCCTGCTTCCATCCGAAGAAATTGACGAAGAAACCGCGGGCCGTCATATCATTCTCCTTCCTCGATTGCGAACACGTCGTCCGTGGAGCATTTGAAGAAGCGCGCGAGCTTGAGGGCGAGGGGGAGGCTCGGGATGTATTTTCCCTTTTCGATCGAGATGATCGTCTGCCGCGACACGCTCATCGCCGCGGCGAGATCCTCCTGCGTGAGCCCCGCGTTCTTCCGGTGCTCCCGGACGCTGTTCGCAACCCTGTCATTCATGGCTTCTCGAGAGCGCGCCCACGACCAATGCGAAAACGGCGAGCGCGAGGGACATTCCCAAAAAGACGCCTTCGAAAAAGTTGATCCATGACGAGCTCCCCGTCCACCTGTGCAGAAGCAGCGATATGCACAGGAAGGCGATGCTCGTCGGCAGGATAACTTCCCTGTTCTTCATATACATGCGCGAGCTCCTTTCGGTGTGTAAAGTACGCTTTACATTTTGTAATATAGTCCGATTCGACAATTTGTCAAGTTAGCTTTACAAATTTTTCAAAGGATAGTGGTATACTGCGGCGGCGGTAACGATAAAGCAAGGAGTGTAAGCGATGGATTATCTTGTCGAATTCAGCCGTCTTCCCTGGCAGTCGCCTACGAAAGGTATCCGGTTCAAAGCGGTGACGCACGGCTCGCGTCGGCTCCGTCTCGTCGAGTACACGAGGGACCTCGAGCCCCACTGGTGCGAGAAGGGGCACATCGGGTATCTGCTCGAGGGCCGTTTCGAGATCGCGTTCGACGAGGGGAGCTTCACGTTCAATCCGGGGGACGGGATCTTCATCCCTCCCGGCCGGAAGCACCGGCATATGGGGAAGGCATTGTCCGGCGTGGCGAGAGTGGTGTTCGTCGAGAACGCGGAAGACTGACGCCCTGCGCCGCCCCTCCGCGATTTCTCGAATAATCGCCGGCGGGATGAAACTATTTCCCCGGAATTGTGTACACCAGGTATGTTGGAAGAGCTTTCGCGATGGAGGCCGAAAAATGCCCGCGTCGTGGAGCTTCTTTTTTACCCCCGGCCGAAGATACTCTTTCGGCACAACGGCAAGGAGGCCTTCATGTTCAGATCCCGCCTCGCGACGCTCTCCGCGGTGCTCCTGCTCGCGCTGCTCTTTTCGGGAATCGCGGTCGCGGCCGAGAAGGACGTTCCCGATTACTCCATGAAACCGCGCTCCGAGGTTCCCGTCGAGTACACCTGGCGGGTCGAGGATATCTATCCGACGTACGAGGATTGGCAGAAAGACAAGGACGCACTCGCCGAGCTCGTTCCCCAGATCGACGCGAAGGCGGAGGGGTGGACCGAAAGCGCGCGGAAGATGGCCGATCTCTACGAGCTGACCGACGCCATCTGGCAGAAGGCGGAGAGGCTTTTCTCGTACGCCTCGTTCCAGAGCGACGTCGACATGAGCAATTCCAGGTTCCAGGTTATGAAAGGCGAGCTGCAGTCGATGTTCGTGCAGATCGGCGTCAAGCTTGCGTTCATCAATGAAGATCTTCTCAAGCTGAAAGACGAGACGCTCGCCGCCTATTTCAGGGAGGAGCCGCGTCTCAAGCCGTATCGCTTCTCCATCGAGCAGACGATTCGTCTGCGGGAACACGTGCTTCCCGAGGATCAGCAGCAGATCGTCTCGAGGACGGGGCTCTTCGCCGGCGCGCCGGGGAAGGCCGCGAACATGCTCAACGACGTCGATATGCCGGCGCCCGAGGTGAAGCTGGCCGACGGGAGCACGGTCACGCTCAACAACGCGACGTATTACCGGCTCCGCGCGTCGAAGGATCCGGTGGATCGTACCCTCGTCATGAAGACCTACTGGGAGAATCGCAAGAAGTACGAGAACACCTTCGCCGCCCTTTTCGACGGCGAGATGAAGCGGCATCTCTTTTCGGCGCAGACCTCCAGGTACAAGGACTGTCTCGAGGCGCGTCTCGACGCCGACGGGATCGACACGCTCGTCTATTACCAGCTCATCAAGTCCGTGAACGACAATATCGGCGTGTTCCACCGCTACCTGAAGCTCAAGGGGCGGCTCCAGGGTCTCGACACGATGCGCTACGAGGATATCTATGGCTCGGCGGTCAAGGCGATCGACAAGACCTTCACGTGGGACGAAACCCGGACGCTCATCACGCAAGCGCTCAAGCCGCTCGGCCCCGAATACGGAGCGGTCCTCCGTGAAGCGTTCGGGCAGCGCTGGATCGACATATACCCCAACAAAGGCAAACAGAGCGGCGCCTACTCGGGCGGCGTGTACGGTGTTCATCCGTTCGTGAAGATGAACTTCAACGGCTCGTACAACGAAGTCTCCACGATCGGACATGAGCTCGGCCATGCGGTGCATTCCTACCTGGCCACGAAGAATCAGTCCTATTCGGATGCCGGGTATCCGCTGTTCCTCGCCGAGATCGCCTCGACCTTCAACGAGACGCTCCTCTTGAAGCACATGCTGAAGAGCGAGAAGGACGATCTCTTTAAATTGTATTTGCTCGATAGCTATCTTGATCAGATACGCGGCACGATCTTCCGGCAGACGCTCTTCGCGGAGTTCGAGCTCGCGATGCATCGGCGCGTCGAGGAAGGGAAGGCGCTCACTCCCGATTGGCTCAACGAGAAATACCTCGAGCTGACGCGCAGGTACTACGGCCACGACAAGGGCGTGCTCAGGGTCGACGACTATATCCAGAACGAATGGAGCGGAGTACCGCACTTCTTCAGGAACTACTACGTGTTCCAGTACAGCACGGGGATGATCTCCTCGATGGCGCTCGCCGACAAGGCGCTCGCCGGGAAGGACGGCGTCGAGCGCTACCTCAACCTGCTCAGGGCGGGGGGGAGCGATTATCCGCTCACGCTGCTCAAGAAGGCGGGAGTCGATATGATGACGCCGGAGCCGTCGCAGGCGGCCTTCAAGACGATCGACGATCTCATAACGGAGATGGAAAGAATCGTGGCGCGCCTCGAGGCGCAGAAGAAGATATAGCGGCAGGGTATTGCGCAGCGCGTGCAATGTCGATTGCTCCCGGGGGTATGGCAGCTCGATGTTCGCAGCGCTGCGCTTCTCATTGAACGGAGAACGGCGGATATGGCGACCGATACGCATGCGATAATCAAGAATCTCGTCGCCTTCTACGATTTCGGAGGCAAAGAGGTCCTCCACGTCGGCGCGGGAGGGGGACGGCTCATCGGCTACGCGCATCTCCCACGGAAGATCACGGCGGTCGACAGCGACCGGGCGGCCGTCGAGTGTCTCAGGAAGAAGATCAGCGAATGCGAGCTCGACGATAAGTTCACCACGATCGAGGGGGATTTCTACGCTTTTCGCGCGCCGGCCGACGTCGTCTTCTTCGAGTTCTGCCTTCACGAGATGGCCGATCCGGTGAGGGCGATCGGCCATGCGGCCACGCTCGCGCCGCATATCCTCATCATCGATCATCTGCCCGAGTCGGAATGGTCGTGGTGCGCGTGCGAGACGGAGAAGATCTCGGCGAGCTGGACGGCGATCGAAGAGAGTCCGCTGCGCCGGAAGAGATGCTTCGACGCGAAGCAACGTTTTGCCGATTTCGGGGAGCTCTCGAACCGTCTCGCGGCGCTCGGCGAAGAGACCGCGAAACGGATACGCAGATACGAATCGTCCAGTTCGCGCGGCGGCATCGAAATCTCGATGCCCTACGGCATCGTCCTGATTTAACCGACCTAGCCCGGATCCCCGCCTTTCATTCTTCCGGCCTTCTTCGCCGCGCTCGCGAGGAGAAACTCGATCTCGGCGTTGACGCTTCGGAGATCGTCCGCGGCCCACTTTTCGAGGGCCGCGAACAACCTCTCGTCCAGACGGAGCAGAAATTTCTTCTTCTCGCTCATATCGGCGACGCGCCGGCCCTTCACTGATAGATGGTGCCCGTATTGATGACCGGCGATACCTCCCTGTCGGAAACGAGAGCGACCATGAGGTTATTCACCATGCTCGCCTTCTTGTCCTCGTCGAGCGTGACGATATTCTGTTCGCTGAGCGCCCGGAGCGCCATTTCGACCATGCCGACGGCGCCCTCGACGATCTTCTGGCGCGCGGCGATGATCGCCTGCGCCTGCTGGCGGCGGAGCATCGCCTGCGCGATTTCGGGCGCGTAGGCGAGGTGGCTGATCCGCGATTCGATGACGGTGACGCCCGCGACCTCGAGCCGCGTCTGGACCGTTTTCTTCATCCTCTCGGATATCTCCTGCACATTGCCGCGGAGCGACGGTTCGTTCTCCTGCTGCGTGTCGTACGGGTACTCCGAGGCGAGCGCTCGGATCGCCGTCTCGCTCTGGATGTCGACGAACTGGATGTAGTTGTCTACGTCGAAGAGCGCGCGGGACGAATCAACGACCTGCCACACGACGACCGCGGCGATCTCCACGGGGTTGCCGTGCAGGTCGTTCACCTTGATCTTCTCGCTGTTGAAGTTGCGGATGCGGAGCGATACGCGCTTCTTGTCCGTGAAGGGGTTCGCCCACCAGAATCCCGAGTCGCGAATGGAGCCGATGTACTTGCCGAAGAGAACGAGCACGCGCGCCTCGTTCGGCTGGACGACGGTGAATCCCATCATCCAGATGACGGTGAAGAGGGTGAAGGGGACGAAGAACCAGAGGACCGCGGTGTTGTTCGAAAGGATTCCTGCGCGGAGCACGTAAACGTCGATCGCCGCGAAGACGAAGAACATCACGAGCGCGAGGAAGCCGTTCATCTTTCCGGCTCTGGTTTCGGTAACGGTTTGCATAGGTCACCTCCGTCGGGTTCAGGTTGATATCAATATGATATCACGATAATATCATTCTGTCAAGGGGAAAATGGAAAATCGACCAAGGTGGAATACTAAGAAGAGGAACAGAATGCGGTCTCGGAATAGACAAACATCCACGACGCTACTACACACATGTTAGTGCCGAAGGAGGTCATTTCGCACGTAAAGCACCTCACTGTAGCCGGGTCTTGAGTCTGCGCCATAGACCTTCACAATGGTGTAGTTCCCGAGTCGGGGGTCGGCGAGGATGGCTTCAAGCTCGCGTGCTCTATTCTGCGACGGGCGCGCCTCCATAGTCAGAACCATAGCCGTTGCGTTTCGCGAGAAGAAGTAGTCAACAATCTCGCTTTCCGAACGTCTCTTTCTCGTGAGGTACTCATCGTTGAGCCTTCCAAAATCTACCGTCTTGAGCCTGGAATAGTAGGGAATCGCTCCGGCGTCGGCGTGCACGACTAGCCAATCATTGGGAGAGAAGGTTTTTCGCAAGTACTCTCCAATGGCAATGTGAGCCTCATCCATGAGTTCCTTGTACGTCGACGTGTATTGCCTCTCTGCCGGCATTCCGCCTATGTTCATTCTAATCTGGGGAACAACCAGAAGCGCTAGGGCAAGTATCAGCTTGAGTGGCGTGTCGCTTTTCTTGAGGATTCCTGCAAGCCCCAGAATCACCAAGGGATAGAAAGGCGCAAGAAACCGGTATGAGAAATTCATTTCGAGCTTGAAGGGAAGATACACGAATAGCGCAATGGCGCAGAAAGCGCCGATTGAAAATACCAGATATTTGCACCTTCGAACATCCGTCCAGACGATCAGGACGAAAACGACGAGCGCGGGTCTGAGCAGATATTCTTTGAAGAAGCTCAATACGTTCAGTACGTTTTCCGTTAGTGCCGATGATTGACTCCCCGCATACGGCACGGCCGCGGGATTGCGGATCCACGTTTTCAAGCAGAACACGAGAAACTTCATCGAGAATATATCGGTGGCGACCTTCTTGGCGTAGTATGTGTTTGGAAATATCCGGCCATAGTACGCCCATCTCCAAAGGAAATACACGAGAAGGGGTGTTACGAAAATGAAGAGCGACTTATAGGAGAATGGACGGAATATGAGAAAGAGAATGGCGGCGAGCAGCGCTCCCTCGGGCCTCGTAAGGCTTAGAAGGATAATTGAAAACAGGAAGAGCGCACGGTGCCGAGACGTGAAGGCATATACGGAAAAGAGCATTGCTGCGGCGAATAGCGTTGTCTCGAGGCCGCTCCACTCATGAGTGTACATGAAGGGGGCCGCGAAATAGAGAGCGAGCGCAACCGCGCTCCCGACATTGAATCCCCGCAGAATGAGAAGGATGAAAAGGCCGCCGAGGAAGAAGCAGGCGATTCCGATCACATGGGATGCCAAAATGGGTGATATTCCGAGCTTTATAGCGATCGATAGTAGAAATACAAGTGTAGCGCCCGTATACCCTTCAACCGGGTTCTCTCCAAGGTTCCAGTTCAGCTGTCCGTGGTTGGCCAAGTTGTCTGCATATCTGAAGAGAATAAAAGAATCATCCACGATCCATCGCGGCGCGGTCGCGGTTGCATAAACGGCATAAGCGACGGTCAGGGCTACAATGGCCATGCATGTAAACATAACCAGCTTGGCCTGCGTGGATTTCGCTTCAAGCCGCCGGCCGAACGCTGCCGCTATCATAGTATTTCAGAATCTCCAAGGTTACACCGCGGGGAACGCAGGGTCATTTCAACGCTTCTCGGCTACTGTGTGAATTCTATATCTTGATTGACAGTTTCTGCTAGAATGCATCTTCTGTCAAGGAAGTCGCGGAATGACTCCTGCAGGGAGGGACATACGCCGACGGAAGCTAGTGAGTGAGGTGATCGATGAGAGTCTTCAATGTGCTCATTGCGCTGCTGATCCTCGCGTGCCCGGGCGCGGTCCGCGGTGACCGCCTGAGCAAGGACGAGCACAGGGCGTATCAGACGATTATCCCCATGTCTCCGTACGATTACTGCAAGAAGCTTGCTTCGGACGAGTTCGCCGGCCGCCTCACCGGGGACAAGGGATACACGGCCGCGGCGAAGTGGGCGGCGTCGAAGTTCAAGGAGTGGAAGCTTGCCCCGCTCGACGTAAAGGAGGGGTATCTGCAGCCGTTTCCCTCGCCCTATACGATCGTCGACGAGGCCGCAATGACGCTGCTTCTTCCTCGCGGGGAGCTCGCGCTCAAGGCGCCCGACGATTTCATGCCGGTCCTCTTCGCGGCGAGCGGAAACGTGACCGCGGGTCTGGTCTTCGCGGGATGGGGCATCAGCGCGCCGGCTCTTGGGTATGACGACTACGCGGGCATCGATCCTGCAGGGAAGTTCGTCCTCTGCTTCCGCGGCACACCGGATCCGGCGGACACCGCCTTCGAGTATTACGATCAGCATCGGATCCGGATGCGAACCGCGAAGGACAAGGGCGCCCTCGGGATCATCTATCTCTACGACAAGCCGAACGCCCATCCGAACGGGGACTGGATCGAGGGATTCATGCCCGCCATGATCGGCGAGCGGGTTGCGGATAGCCTCTTTGCCGAGAAGGGGCTCGCGTGCGCAGCGATCAAGAAGAGTCTCGGCGAGAGCAAGAAGCCGGCCTCGTTTCCGTTGGAATCGAGCGTGCACTACCGCGTGGTGTCGCGGCATTTCCGGGACGGGGTCGGATACAACATCGTCGGAATTATCGAGGGCTCCGACCCTAACCTGGAAAATGAATGCGTCCTGATCGGGGCGCATTTTGACCACTGCGGCCGCCACATGAACGGAATGATCTTCCCGGGCGCGAACGACAACGCGAGCGGCTCCGCGGTCGTGATGGAGATCGCGAAGGCCTTCGCCGCGCTCGAGAAAAAGCCGAAACGATCGATCGTGTTCGCGCTATTCGGCGGCGAGGAGGAGGGTCTCGTCGGCTCGACCTTCTTCGCGGAGCATTTCCCGGCGCGCTTCACGAAGATCGCGGGCATGTTCAACTTCGACATGGTCGGCGAGGGGGACGGAGCGAGCTGCGGATACACGCCGGAGCCGCCCGAGCTCCTCGCTGCGCTCCGCGACGCCGATGCGCGCGCGAGCACGCTGAAAAATAAATGGGAAATCAAGCACGTCGGCGTGCGTTCGAGCGATTTCGCCCCGTTCTTCCTGAAAGGCGCGCCGTGCGTCGCGTGCTTCTCGAACGGCCCGCACCTCGCGTACCATGAGGCGGGGGACACGATCTACCGAATCAATCCCGATATCCTCGCCGACATCGCGCGGCTCGGATTTCTCGCCTCGTACCGGTGGGCCAATCGGCAATGAAAAAGCCGCGCCGGCTCGGGGCCGGACGCGGCTTTCGCGATCGTCGATTCTTCGGGGCCGGGATGCGCCCCTATTACTTCTTCAAAAGCTCCTGGATCGCCGCCGGAACCGCGAAAACGCTGTCAGCTATCGCGGCGTTGTAGGCGACGCTCGTGATCGTCATGATGCGATCCTGAGACATGAGCTTCATGCTCGTTTTGTGCGAGACGAGGATGTCCCCGACTTTCCGGTAATCGGAGGGGAAGGCCTCGACGGCGATATCGCCCATCTGGGTCGGCACGATGCTCACGGTCTTTGCGAGGAGCCCCGATTTCTGATCGAAGAAATAGGTGCGCGGCTTGCTGTCCTTCGTTTTCAATTCGACCTTGTCGCAGGGGCTGCCGGCGATCGTGTCAACGCCGGTGACCCTCACTGTATCGTAGAGCCCGCGCCAGTACGCCATGCTCTCGAACCTGGACTCGCGCAGCTTGTCGGCGAGCTCGGTTCCCTCGAGAATCCGCGCCCCCTGCATCACTGAATTCTCCCAGCAGATCGTGCCGTCCGTGCCGCTCTCGAACGAGCCGATCGCGGGAGACTCGGCCTTCGAATACACCTTGCCTGGCCGCGCCGAATAGACGGTGACGTCGAGCGTGATTCCGGCCGCGGGGATCTCGAGAGTCCCCTTCACGACGCTGTTCTGGAGCTTGTCGTACGCCTTGATGCCGCCCGTAGCCTCCACGTACCGGTCGAGGATCTTCTCCGCGCTGGGGACCTTGGCCGGTTTCTCGGCGTTCGAAACCTGCGCGCCGAGCGCGACGAAGAGAATCGCGAGCGCCGCTATCGAAAGCGCCGCCGCCGTTGTGCGTATCCGCTGCGTCATACCATCGCACCTCCGAAGTTGGGACGTTATGGAATCAATTGCCTTTATAACGCTGATTCTGAATCCAGTCAACAGCCGCTTCGATCGCGGGATCCCGTCCTCCAAGGAGCGCCTCGCGGGTCGGACGGATTTCGACGTCCGGTTTCACCCCCTCGCCCTCGAGCTCGACGCCGTTACGAGAGATGTACGAGGCGAACGCGTACTGGAAGCCGTCTCCGTTCGGGAGGCGTTCCGCGAGCGAAGGGAGGGTCGCACCGGCCGTCCGCGATCCGAATATGCGGACCCGCGGGAGACCCTGCACGCCCCCCGCGAAGATCTCGGACGACGAGCCCGAAAGACCGTCGACGAGAATGGCGACCGGTCCCCGATAGGCGCGCGCGCGAGGATTGATGACGAGCTTTATCGTGTCGCTCCGCGTCCTCATCGTTCCCATGGTGACGTTCTTTTCCTCGACGAACCAGCCGGCCATTCCCATGCAGAGCCCCGCGATCCCGCCCGGATTCCCGCGCACGTCGATGATGACTCCCGGGGCCTGAATGAAAGACTGCATCGCGTTTCCGAAGGCCGGCATGAGCGTCACCGGATCGAAGAAGGTGCTGAAGGTGAAATATCCAATGCCGCCCCGAAGCGTGTCCGTCCTGAAGGTGAGGTAAAACGCCGGAAGATTGCCGAAGATGACCCTCTTGCCCTTCGGCTCCTCGAGGATCATCGTCTTTTCCGTCGGCCGGTCCTTCCCGTCCATGAACATCGCGGTGACGGTGTCTCCGATTGCGCCGCCGAATCTTGCCCGCGCGGCATACCATAGATAGAAGTCTCTCCTCGGATTCTTTTCGAACTCCTTTTCGATAGGGGGAAAGAGCGGCGGGATTTCCGTTCCCTTGACCGCACGGATCTCCCATCCGGGCCGGACTCCCGCCCTCTCCGCGGGCATCCCCGGCTTGACCGAGGTTACGATCGCCTTCCCGTCGATGACCCGAAGCTCGAGACCGGTCGAGCCGCCCAGGTCTCCCTTCCCGACGGGAGCTTCGATATTCTCGTATACGTCGGCGGGGATGATGGCGAAGTGGCTCTGGTGCAGGCGCGAGATCATGTCGATCATGACGCTCCGCGCCTCCTCGACGCTCCGCGCGTTCTCCACCTTCGGGCGCAGCTCGTCGTGCACGGC
>JAPLKY010000197.1 GCA_026387805.1 Candidatus Krumholzibacteriia bacterium | reverse complement strand
CCCGTCACGTTACGGGGCACTTCGGGCGCGATGCGACAGGTGATCTCGAGACCCTTCTCCGACGCGCGGAAGACAAACGTCCCGAGGATATCGGCGATGCCGTCGCGAAGATTGAAGTCGACCGGATCGAGCTCGAGCTTCTGAGCCTCTATCTTGGCGAAGTCGAGGACGTCGTTGATGACGGTGAGGAGGGATTCCGCCGACATCTTGATCCCGTTCGCGTACTCGCGCTGCTCGCTCATGAGCGCGGTCTCCATGAGAAGCTCCGTCATCCCGATGACGCCGTTCATGGGGGTGCGGATCTCGTGGCTCATGTGGGCGAGAAACTCGCTCTTCGCGCGGTTTGCCTTTTCGGCCGCCTCCCTGGACCTGTTGATCTCGGCCTCCATCCGTTTGCGCCTCGTGATGTCGCGCACCGTCGATTGGAGCACGTTTCGTCCCTCGATCTTCATCGGCGTAAGCAGCACTTCGACCGTGAATTCCTCACCGCTCCTGCGGCGGTGCACCCATTCGAAGAAGGCACGTCCGTCCCGGTGCGCAGCCGCGTTTCTCTCCTCGACCGCCTGCCGCGAGTCCAATCCGCCGGGTTGCGTCGGCGGAGACCAGTCGGCGGGATTCTTGCCGCAGAACTCCTCGCGAGTCCCACAATCGAACATCTTCAGCGTAGCAGCGTTGCAATCAAAAAATCCCTTGTCGTCGAGCAGCATAACCGCGTCATTCGATGACTCGAATATCGTCCGGAATTTTTCCTCCGAATCCCTCATCAGTGCTTCCGCCTTTGCGCGCTCCGTCATATCCGTAAAGCTCACGATCGTGTACCCGCGGCCTCCGAGCGAGACGGGCACAACGGTCTTGAGGATGGGAACGTGCGTTCCATCGGTCCTCAGGAGAGTCTCACCGAAAGTCTCGATCGCCCGGCCCGGGACGGCGCCGACGCACTCGTTTGCTCCGGCGCCGGGGAAGTATCCATCGCACGCGGTGCCGATGATCCGCTCTTCCACTTCCCCGATCATTTCACAAACCTTGGGATTGACGTCGGTGATCAGATGAGATTCCGCATCGATGATCATGATGCCCGTCGGTTGCGAGTTGAGTATCGTTTTCAATCGAGCTTCGCTCTCCGTGAGGGCATTTTTCGCGCGCTTCTCCTCGGTAACATCAATCCCGTACCGAATCATCTGCACAACGTTTCCCCCGTCGTCGAAGATGGGACAGCAGTACACCTTGTAATTCCTCGGATTTCGCGCCTCATCGTCGAGCGTGCACTCGATCATGAGGGCCTCTCCCGTTCTCTTCACGCTCTCGAGAGGACAAAGGGGTGATGGATTCCGGCAGGGGTAGTCCAAACCGTGGATCAGGGAGTGGCACGTCGTTCCCTCCGGCAGAGGGCCGCGGTGGGCGACGGAGTTCTTGAGCGCGATCCGGTGGTCGGCGACGTCGATGACGAGAAAGCTGTGGGGGAGGGTGTCGATGACCGAAGCGAGGAATGAGTTCTGCCGCTTGAGCTTCTGCTCCGCGAGATAGAGCCCGCGCGTTTTCTCCTCGAACATGTTCTCGAGGATCGAGACCTTTTCTTCCGCTCTCGCGATCTTCTTTCGCAGGAGTCCTTCGGCGTTCATGATGAAACGACCTCCGCGGGCGCGAACTCGAGCTCGAATTCGCATGACGGTCCACCTTCCAGCATGCATTGGCGCTGCCGGTACCGGATAGGAGATCGGTAGTGCTCGGCAACTCCCTCAATCAATCCCTCCATGAGCGGGCACAATTTCCTCTCGGACGAGTATCGCATGACGAGCCGGTCGGGGGACGGATCCTCCATGATGAACTCGGGTGGTTTTGCGTCCGCATAGAGCTTCTTCACCTCGAGGCTGTGGATTGCATCGAGCGTTTTGAGGAACGCCTTCGCATGATTGTGCCTGTTGAAGAAGGAGGGATACTTCCGGGCAAGCCTCCCGATACAGAATTTCCCGAAGACCCGCAGGACCGCGGTTTTGGTCATCCCCATGACCTCGACCGCCCGGTCGACGATGGCGAGGAGATCCTCGTCGGGATACGATCCCGGCCCGACGAACGGCTCCCGGGTCTTCAGGGTGCAGCCGTCGATCAACTCTTCGAACTTCTCCTCCCCGAGATTCTCCGTGAGGAAATCCTCGAGCAGGTTGAAGATGATTCCCTTCATGTACGTCCTCCCCCGGCAACGGAGCGCCGCCGCAAACGACGAGCGAACGAGATTGGAATATGAATATCAGGTCGAACGCTGCATTTGCCGTGCCCGCGCCACGAACGGGAGGTTCGTACGATTTCAGTGGGACCACCGTCACGGAAGAGTCCCGCATCGAGGGTTCTTCTTCAGCACGCAGTGGATATTCCTGCAATCCCCGCAGACCTTCGCGCGCAGCTCAACCACCGCAATAGCCAACAGTCCCGCATAAACAAGCAGCATCGAAATGCTCCTCGCGAGCCAATAGAGGGGAAAGGCGGTCATGGACAGGAAGGCCGCGGCCATAATGACGACGTCGGTACGCGAATACGGTTCGATCCTTCTGGCCGGGAAATAGCGGGTCAAATAGCCGGGGAGAACGTGACTGCAGACCTTCCTTGCCGTGCATTTGGCGCAGTAGAAATAGATCACGGCGGCGAAGGACATGACGATGAGCGCCAGATCGATGATTCCCCACGGAAGGGAGCTCGACATCACGACCGCCATGCCGAGCAGCCAGGCGCCGGTGGCCAGGATCAGAAACGTCACTCCATGCACCTTGTAGTTCATTCTTCATATTCTACCAATGTCCCGCATTCGCGGGGAATTCATTTCCGCGTCAAGACGCCCGGGCGCCCGGAAGCGCCCTCGAAATTCGTCCTCGAAATTCATCTTGCCCCGGCACATCGGCTCGCATACTATCGCCCTTGGCGATATCCGGGAATCTTTGGAGAAAGGATTCGGTATGTTGCAAGGGCATCCGAAAGGTCTGTTCGTCGCGTTCTTCGCCAACATGGGGGAGCGGTTCGGCTTCTACACCATGCTGGCCATCTTCATGCTTTTCCTTCAGGCGAAATACGGTCTGAGCGCCGCGAGAGCGAGCCAGGTCTACGGCATCTTCATGTTCTGCGTCTATTTCTTCCCGCTCGTGGGGGGCCTCCTGGCCGACCGGGTTCTCGGCTACGGGAAAACGATCGGCCTTGGGCTCGTGGTCATGTTCGTCGGCTACATGCTGCTCGCCATACCGACGGCGATGAACACGGGCTTCCCCCTCATCGTCGTCGCGCTCGCGACGATCGCGCTCGGCACCGGATTCTTCAAAGGGAACCTCCAGGCCCTCGTCGGGAAGCTCTACGACGATCCGAAGTTCAGCGCGAGCCGCGACCGCGCGTTCAGCATCTTCTACATGGGGATCAATATCGGCGCGATGTTCGCCCCGACGGCCGCCGAGACGATCAACAACTGGATCCTCTCGAAAGCGCACTACTTCTACGATAACCGGATCCCGGCGCTCGCGAACCAGTTCCTCAAGGGCACCCTCGCGGACGCAGGTCTATACCTCGGGATCGCCCAGAAACAGGACCCCGCCGTCACGATGGATACCCTCGGCGCATTCTCCACGAACTACATCAACGTTCTCAGCAAATCGTACCACTACGGATTCGGCGTGGCGTGCGTGAGCCTCATCGCCTCGATGATCATCTTCTGGGGCTTCAAGAAATACTACGGCCACGCCGACTACATGGTGGGCCGCAAGGCCGGCTCGCCCGGCGCCGCGAAGGGCACCGCCGCCCCGGCGCACGTCGAGAGCCTGACGCCGGAACAGACGAAAGAGCGGCTCATCGCGCTCGCCCTCGTCTACTTCGTCGTCGTTTTCTTCTGGATGTCGTTCCATCAGAACGGCGTCACGATGACCTACTTCGCGCGGGACTACACGCAGCCGAGCGTCGGGAAAATGACGAACCTGTGGTTCGATCTCTTCGGGCTGCTGCCGATCTTCCTCGCGGTCGTCGGGGCGTACTTCGCGCTGAGGAAAGGGAGCTCGTCGCTCGTGCGGGGGCTCGGCGCAATCGGTTTCGTGCTCTTCGCCGTGCTCGCGTATTACCGGTTCAATTCGTACGGTGCCGTGAATCCTTTCACGCCGCAGAAGTTCCAGCACTTCAATCCGTTCTTCATCGTGGCGCTCACGCCCCTCGTGGTCGCCATCTTCAGCGCGCTGAACAGCCGGGGCAAGGAGCCCTCCGCGCCGCGCAAGATCGGCTTCGGCATGCTGATCACGGCGGTCGGATTCCTCGTCCTCGTCGTGGGATCGATCGGGCTCTCGAGCCCGAAGATGCTCGGCGGGACCGTTGCCCCGACGGATCAACTCGTTTCTCCGTACTGGCTGATCTCGACCTATTTCATTCTGACGATCGCGGAGCTGTTCCTGAGCCCGATGGGAATTTCGTTCGTATCGAAGGTGGCGCCGCCCCAGTACAAGGGGCTCATGCAGGGAGGCTGGTTCGCCGCGACGGCGATCGGCAACTACCTGCTCGCGATCATCGGATTTCTGTGGACGAAGCTCCCCGTGTGGGGCACGTGGATGGTTCTTGTAACCTGCTGCGTGCTTTCGGCGACGTTCATGTTCAGCGTCATGAAACGGCTCGAGCGGGCAACGAAGAGCTGAGGAGTGGACTCAACGTCCCCTGTAGAAAAGGAGGGAGCGTATGTTTCGCTCTCGAACGAATCGGCTGCCGAAGAGCATCGCATTCATGCTGTTCGGAGTTCTGGCGCTCGCGGTCCTCGGCTGCCCCCGCGGCGCCCTCGCCGTGCACCGCGCGTCCTACGGCCTCGATATCGATGCCGGCGACTACGAATACCTGTCCGAATACGGAGAGTGGCTGGAAGTCCCGGGATTCGGCATGGTATGGCACCCGTTCGTCATCGCGGAGTGGGAGCCGTTCTTCCACGGCCATTGGAGCTGGACGGACGACGGCTGGGCGTGGATCTCGTACGAGCCTTTCGGATGGCTCGTCTACCATTACGGCTACTGGTACAGCAGCCCCGATATCGGATGGTTCTGGCTGCCCGGCAGGATATGGTCGCCGGCGAGGGTCGAGTGGTACACCTACGGGGATTACTGCGCATGGGCGCCGATTCCCCCTGCGCGCCACTACTGGCGCGATCCGTGGGATTACAGCGGCATCAACGTATGGATCGTGATCAACGTCAACAATTTCGCCGATGAATACGTCGGACACCGCAGGATCGACCGGCCGTTTCACGGAGAGAAGATCCGGCACGGCGCATGGGTGAGGCAGGCGCCCGGCATCCGCCACATAGAGACGATCACGCGGCGGCAGATCGCTCCGGTCAGGATCTCGAGGGAACGCGTCGATCTGCGGCCCGGCACGCCCAAGGTCCCGGCGAAATACTATCGCCCGCGGGAGATCGAACGCAAGAGAATGGTCCTCCCGGAACGGGAAGTGAACCGGGTCAAGCAGCACTCTCCGCAGGTGGAACGCGAGGTGCTCGTTCCGCGGGACCGCGCGCCGAAGCGAGAGCAGCCGCGCACTCCCGTGAAGAATACCGGGAAGAAGTCCGAAGACCGGCAGAAAAAGACGATCAGGCGCCGGTAAGCACGTATAGCGGGTGGCGGCGATGGCGCGGGACATTCCCGCTCCGAGCCCAGTCGCAGGGCTCCAAGGGGCTCGTTCGCGGGAATGTCCGCGCCGGCACTGTTAGCGGGTGCCGCGTATTTTATTCGAAGTAGGCGTTCACGACGTACTGCTGAACCATCCGGTTCGTATTGAAGAACGAGCCGTTGATCGCGATGCAGCTTCTCATCGTCCGTATCCAGTTGTCGCGGTCATGGTAGTACTTGGGCAGTATCCATTCCTCGAGCTTCTCGTACAGGTCGCGCCGGTCGATCTCGTCGTCGGACTCCTGCTGGGCGGTCTTCTCCGGACCGATCGCCCATCCGGTGATATTCTCGATGCATCCCTCGAGCCACCATCCATCGAGCGTGCTGAGCTGCGGAACGCCGTTATGGGCGGCTTTCATTCCCGAGGTTCCCGATGCCTCGAACGGCCTCCGAGGCGTATTCAGCCAGAGATCGACGCCGGCGACCATCATCTTCCCTACGCCCATGTCGTAGTTGTGAATGTAGACGATCTTCGCCTTCCCTCCGATCGTCTTCGCGGCCTCGATGATCTTCCTGATCGACTCTTTCCCCGATGCGTCCTTCGGATGGGCTTTTCCCGCGTAGATGATCTGTATGGGGCCGGCGTTCTCGGCGATCTGCACGAGCTTCGGGATATCGGAGATCAGAAGATCGGGTCTCTTGTATGCGGTTTGCCTTCTCGCGAATCCGATGGTGAAGCTCTCGTACGCGAGCCCCGCGTTGTAACGGCTGTTCACGAAATCGACGAGCTCCCTCTTCGCCTCCATGTGAGCGGACCAGATATCGTGTTTGTCGATGCCGAGCGCCGAACGAAGGATATGGGAATCGGCGCGCCACCCCGGCATGTGCGTATCGAAGAGCCGCTTGAACGGCTCGGACGTCCACGTGGCTGAATGCACGCCGTTCGTAATCGAATCGATCGTGTAGCCGGGGAACATCAGCCGCGATACCTCGCCGTGCTTCTTGGCCACCCCGTTGATGTAGTGGCTGAAATGGAGGCCGAGCATCGTCATGTTCAGCTTGTTCTCGAAGGTCGTTTCCGGCACCAGCGAATCGGGGAATATCTCTCCCAACATCGGACGGGCGAACGAGAGATCGAACTGATCGTGGCCCGCCGCGACGGGAGTGTGCGTCGTGAAGACGCACCGCTGCCGCACGCGCTCGAGATCTTTCTCCCGCCTGAGAAGCTCGAGCGTCAGCAGGGCCGCATGCCCCTCGTTCATGTGGTATCTCTCGACAGTCTCGATCCCGAGCGCCTCGAGGGCGCGGACGCCGCCGATGCCGAGAACGATCTCCTGCGCGAGCCGGTACTTGTTATCGCCGCCGTAGAGGTATGTGGTGAGGGTCCTGTCCCATTCGCCGTTCTCTTTGAGATTCGTATCGAGGAAGAGCACGGGGACGGTGTGGCCGGTTACGCCCTTCAGCAAATAGCGCCAGATACGGATGCGCACCGCGCGGTTGTCGATGGTGACGCTCGCCATGCCCGGAAGCGGCTCGAGGATGTCCGCGGGGTTGAAGTCGATGGGAAGCTCGATCTGATTCCCGTCGCCGTCTATCTTCTGGTAGAAGTATCCGTTCTCGGACAGGAGGGTTATGCCGACGATGGGGACCTTGAGATCGGCGCACGATTTGAGCGTGTCGCCGGCGAGGATGCCGAGCCCGCCGCTGTAGGTCGGAATGTGCTCGTCGATACCGATCTCCATGGAGAAATACGCTATCTTCGGTTTCCCGATCGCATCGACTCCGGAGGCCGTCTCTCCCGTCATCCCTGCATCCATCGAATCCATCGCTTCCTTTCTCGCGCGCCCGTCGAGGCGCCCGAGCGATCCATGATATCGGCATTCCGAATTCGTGTCAAGGCATGGCGCGGCAGCGGCCGGCAGCGGCCCGACGGAAGCGGTCCAACAAGGGAATTTCAAAATTCCCGCGGCTGTGATACGGTATCGAAAGAGGAGGAATGCCATGAAAAACACGATCCTGATACTGTGCGCGTTCATAATCCTGGCCGCGCTGTTCCTGCCCGTCATTCTCCATTTCGTCGGCGCGCTCGGAGGAATCATACTGGGCATACTCGTGGCGATGGGGGCGGTGCTCTTCGTCGCGTTCATTCTCGTGCTCGTGCTCTCCGGAGCGGGCCTGCTGGTCGCGGGAATTCTCGGGCTCGTCGCGGTGATACTCCTCGCGATCGCGCTGCCGGTTCTCGCGCCGCTTCTGATCGTTCTCATTCCGGTGGCGATTCTCATCAAGCTCTTCTCCCGCTAGTTCGCCGCGCCGGGCGGGAAAGGCGGAACGATTCTCATGAAGATCGCGCTCGTCCAGCAGCGCGCAACGAACGACCGGGCCGCCAATCGCGCGAGGGGCCTGGAGGCGCTCGATGGGGCCGCCCGGCGGGGCGCCGATCTCGTTTGCTTCGCCGAGCTCGCATTCGACCCCTTCTATCCCCAGGAATATGCCCCCCCCGGCGTCGCCGGGCTCGCGGAGTCGATTCCGGGACCGACGACCGAGGCTTTTGCGTCGCACGCGGCGAGGCTCGGCGTCGCGGTCGTTTTGAATCTCTTCGAGATCGACGACGGCCGCACGTACGACGCCTCCCCGGTCATAGACCGGTTACTACGCACCCGGCGACCTGGGCGCTCCGGCATTCGGCGCCGCGTGCGGAAAGATCGGCGTCGCGATCTGCTACGACAGGCATTTTCCCGAATACATGCGGGCGCTCGCGCTCGCCGGGGCCGAGATCGTCGTCGTGCCCCAGGCGGGCGCGGCCGACGAATGGCCCGAAGGCCTTCTCGAGGCCGAAATGCGGACGGCCGCGCTCCAGAACGGATACTTCACGGCGCTCTGCAACCGGGTCGGGAAGGAATCGAAGCTGGAGTTCGCCGGCGAATCGTTCGTATGCGATCCCGAGGGAAACGTGATCGCGCGAGCGGGGAAAGGGATCGAGGAGATCCTCGTCTGCGATCTCGACCTCGACATGGTTCGACGCTCGACCGCGCGAGCCTCGTTCATGCGGTATCGCCGGCCGGAGCTCTACGGCGACTGGCTGAAGGAACCGAGGAGAAGATAGGGTCCCCAGACGTCGATGCGGCGCATCGCGTCCCCCGCGGCGCGATCCTCGGAGATGATCCGGTTGGCGGTCCGCCGGAGCGCTTCGAGAGGCTCAACGCGCCCTCGAAGCAGCTCCGCGTAGAATCCCGTCGCGAACTCCTTCGCGGCGGCGTCCTCCACCGGCCGGAGCGTCGCGACGATCGAATGCACGCCGGCTTCGAGAAACGCGCCGCCGATCCCGTACCCCCGCGCCCGCTCGCCTTTCCTGCCGACCGCCGATTCGCATGAGGAGATGACCGCAAGTCTCGTTCCCGAGAGATCCAATCCCGCGATTTCGCTCTCGGTGAGGAGCGACGCGCCGACGTTCTCCTCTCCGGGCTCGCGATCCGGGCAGGAGAGGAGCAGCGCCTCGCTTCCGCCGTATACCGGATAATGCACTCCGTGGGTGGCGATGTGGATAAGGCTTGAACGCCGAATTACCGCAATCACGGCTTCCTTGGTCGCTTCGGTCCCGACGAGCTCGGTCGCCCGCGGAATGAGCCGGCGAAGACCGGCGAGCTCTCCCCGAACGTGAGGAAGGCTGTCCAGACCGGGATAGAGACGTCTCAGCAGGGGAGAGATCTCGGGCCTCCCGATGAGGGCCGTACGCTCCAGGAGCTCCGTGCGGCCCGCGACCGGAGAGCTCGCGCTTCCCGCCTGCAGAACGAGAAGCCCGGGGCTCGCGAAAATCCTCTTCTCCTCGACGAGAAAACGGGTATCGGCGCCGGGAGGGACAAGAGCCCCGAACGGGAGACCGCGCAAAGCCTCATCCGATACGAAGCAGAGCACCTCCTTGCCCTCGATAAGGGACGAAACCGGCTCGAGGAGGAGAAGATAGAGAGAACGGGCCTTTCCCAGCGCGACGGCGCGGTTCACGGTCGTTCCCGCGGCGTCGACGAAGGCGGCGACTTCCTTCGCGAGCTCTTCGCTCGAGATGGGAATCGACCGATAGGTCGCCCTCGCGTCATCCATGGCGATGACGATCGTTCTTTCGGGCGTGACGACGTGCCGGATCACGAGCGCGTTCTCGGGGATCCACTCCCGGCGCCCGACGCACCGGCGAACGGCATCGTCGAGATCCCCGCCCCGGAATCCCGAGAGGCCGCTTCTAAGCTCGCCCGCTTTCTCCGCCGCGAAAATGAGCGAATCGCAATCACGGAAGCGTTCGCTCTCGAGGAGCACGAGATCCGTGCAGATCGAATCGACCAGATCGCGGCTCGAGCGCCTCGCCGATTCGAACTCCCCCTCGGCGAGATTCATCCGAATGAGGTTCATCGCCCGCCCGCAGAGCGCCTTGGCCGCCCGATAGTCGCGCCTGCCCGCCTTTGCCCCGGCGAGAAGATGGAGAATCTCGGCCTGCTGCATCCGGCCCTCCCCACCGCCATTGAGATCGAGCGCTTTCGAGAGACATTCCTCCGCCCTATCGAATTGGCGCGCCCCGATATACATCTTCCCGAGGGCGCAGGTTATCCGAGCCTCGGAGTCCGCATCGCGCTGCCTTCGGGCTATTCTCAGGGCGTCCGCGTAGCATCGCCCCGCGTCCTTCTCGCGCTTCCGGGCCGCGTTCGCGTCCCCGAGCATCAGCAGGAGCCTGGCCTTGAGACGATCGTTTCTCGTTCTCCCGGCGATCTCGAGCGCTTTGCGCACCGTCTCGATCGCCGCGTCATACTCCCGCTTCCCGTATCGTATCTCCGCCTGGATGGTCACTGCGTCGGACAGATACTGCAGTATATTGAAGTTGAGATTCTCGTTCGCGGAGACGGCGGGGTCGGCGAGATTCCGCTCCGTCTGGAGAATGGCGCGTTCGACCAGATACCCCGCGCGGGAGTATTCGCCGAAACCGCAATACAGTCTCGCGAGGCCGATGAGCTCCGATATCTCGGTCGTCGGATCCGCGATCGTCCCGACGCGCTCGACCGATTGAACGAGGAGAGACTCCGCTTCGGCGAAGTACCCCTGGGACGCGCGCAGGAGCGCGAGCGCATAGAGGGAGCGCGACGTGAACATTGGGTCGCCGGATTCATTCGCGAATCGGAGGCTCTCGAGAAGAAATCCCTCGGATTCGGTCCAGTCTCCTCTTCGAAGAAGGTATCGCCCGATCTTGCTCGCGCTCTGGCTCGCGAGAGGCAGGTCTCCGATCGCCGCATAGGCGGCAAGCGCTTTCCGAAGGTACTCGTACGCTTTTTCGTCCCGATCGACCGAGAACCAGTACTCCGCATAGACCTCGCAGTCATATCCGGTCCAGTCGCCGAGACCGAGGCGCTCGAGGTCCCCGATCTGGCCGAGGGTCTCGGCGAGCTGGGTGCGGACGCGCGTGAGGCGGGTCAACTCCTCGACGGCATCCAGCCGGCGGACGATGGGTTCCAGCGTGTTCAACGGCTGGTGGATCCAGCGTTTCAGGAGCCG
>JAPLKY010000387.1 GCA_026387805.1 Candidatus Krumholzibacteriia bacterium | reverse complement strand
TGTTCTTCGCCGTCGAGTACCTCGTCATATCGATGACGGGGGAGACGATGTAATCGTTCTGGCAGGGGGCCGTAGTCCCGCCCGCACCCTGGCAGAACGGCGTGTCGTAGAGACCCGGATAGCTCGAGCTCGGGTTCGGCGATCCGACGAAGAATACGACCTGCGTGCCGAAGTTGTCGCCGCACGGATCCTTGTCCGTCAGGTTGTTCCTCAGGCCGGAGTAGCGCCCGTACGCCGATCCCGGCCGGGCGTGCCAGATGCCGACGTCGGTTGCGTTGACGCGGGCGGCTTCGAAGGTTTCCGTGTTGTTGATGAGTCCGCCGGCGTCACTCACGTGGATGTTGTCGAGGATCGCGGCGCCGTCCGAGTTCCAGTTGCCGTCCTCGTCGCTGAAGCCGCCGTCCGCCACGAAGTGGAAGCGGAGCTTCGTTCTCGCCTGGGTCGTCGTGATGACGTCCGTGGCGATCGTATCGACGACGTTGTCATACGTCGCGATCGTCTGCCAGTTGCCGCCGCCGGCGTCATACTGGACGTAGGTGTAATCGTACCCGGCTTCGGAGTCGAATATGCCGTGATACGACAGCGTTATCATGCCGGCAAAGCTGAAGGCGTCGGTGCTCAGATTCTGGACCCAGTTGTCGCCGTAGCCGGGAGCGGTTTCCCATCCGCACAGATACGGATCAGCCGGGTTCGCCCGGACGCCGCACCACATGGATTTCGCTCCGGCGATGGGCACGAGCCTGCCGTGAGTGCCGCCGCCCAATCCGGAGAAATCGTCCACATGGAAAAAGGTATCAGCTTGCGCGGTCCGGTCCAGGCGCGACCAGCCCTGCCAGCTGTTCGTTTCGAAGGTGTACCAGACAAGATAATACGTATCGACTGATGCAGCTTCATAATAGCCGCGGAGGCCGGGATCTTTGAGCTCCGGGAACTCATTCTCCGACACGGCGCGGTTCATTCTGACTCTCTGCTTCTCAATCTCGCGCGCGGATATGGCACTGGCAAGCGTCGCGACGAGACATACGCAGAGAATGACAGCCAACCATTTTCTCATAGCTCTTTCCCCCCAATGCTTGGAAAAGCCAGCGTTGATGACAGGTCGGTATTCGATCCGATTTGAATCGCCCTCGGAATCTTCATCACCTCCTTTCGAATCGGGCAGACTTCGCCCACGGCTGACTTGAGCGCACCAAAACGCATCAAATTAGCTGCAGACGTGGTGGGGTACTAGTGGGGGTACTAATCCTGGGGAATCAGGTGGGTTCGGCTCTCTATCAGGACCAGCGAGAAACTATATTCAGTTTTTCTACTATCCTTTTCTCTATTCTCTCGGCCTCTCTTTCACCTCTAATATGCAAAGCCATCGGCGATCTGTCAAATTATTTTACGCGATTCGAGCCCAAAAAGTTCCCGATAAAATCGCGCGTACCCGGTTTTAGGCGGGCGGACGCCGTGGTCGCGCGAAGACAGGAATTGTTTTCCCCGTCCGTTTTATCTTGGATTGCCTCGACGAACCTGCTATCTTGACCCTGTTCGCGTGCGGAGGTGCGATTCGATGAGAGAAAAGGTTGAAGAGATCCTGAACCAGATCCGTCCGAGCCTCCAGGCCGACGGAGGGGACGTCGAGCTCGTCGACGTCGTGGATGGGATCGTGAAGCTCAAGCTCAAGGGATCCTGTGCGGGTTGCCCGATGTCGCAGATGACCCTGGCGTTCGGAATCGAGAGGGTTCTCAAGGAAAAGGTGCCGGAGGTCAAGAAGGTCGAATCCGTTTAGCCGGCAGACCCGGCCTAATTGCAATAATAATAATGCGTTGAACAGCCCCCGACACCAAACGGGGGCTGTTTCGTTTTTGTCATGTTTCTTGCTCTCTCCTTCATCGGTATAGTTCGGCAGCGACCTGGGATGATACTTCGCAAGCGGAGGAATGCACAATGCGAAGCAGCCGTGGCATTTCAGCAGGGCCGTGGCGGCGCGATGCGCGGAAGAAGCCATGGATCCGCCGCATCGGCATAGGCGGATTCACCGTTCTCGAGCTCTTCATCGTTGTCGAGATCATCGGACTGCTTGCCACGATCGTCATATCGAATTTCTACAAATCGAAGAAGGCCGCCGAGGTTGCGGTCGTCGTGCAGAACATAAAGAACGTCCAGATCGCCCTCACCTCGTACTTCGCGGTGGAGAGCAAATACCCCGCGTCCCTGAACACGATATGGCTCCAGTTCTATAACGGCAGGGTCGTCGACGATTTTGACTACTGCACGATCGGGGGCGGGGGCGGGTGGAACTTCTTCCCGAGTAACAGCCCGGATATCCGTTTCAACGGGCCGGGGCAGTTCGATTACGCCATCAAGAGCAAGAGAAGCCTGCTTCCGTACGCGCTCTACATATACGGGGACACCGCGACCGGCGCGAAGATCGTGCATTAGATATGCGGGGCCTGTCGCTGGTTGCACCCCGCGAGTGCTCGTTCGATACGCGGGTCCTGCCGATGATTGCACCCCGCGAGTGCTCGCGCGATACGCGGGTCCTGTCGCCCATTGCACCCCGCACGTGCTCGCTCGCAAAGCGAGCTGCGCTCCGTGCGGGGACCCCATGGGCGTCACCCGCTAGTCGGGTGTTATTCATCGGCGTCACCCGCTACAAGTGCTCAGCAGAATAAATCCGCTCTTTCGCACAACCGCTCGTTGCCGTATCATGTCGCAAATGGATCCGGGCGCATGGAGCGCCGGATTCAACCGTAAGGAGATATACATGAACGCGCTGCTTGCGCTCCTCGTTTCCTTGACCCTCGCGCCTTTTCAGCCGCGCGTTGCGGCGGGCACGGACGTGCCGGAGGACATAATGAAGCTCCATCGTCATGCATTTGTCTTTGACGCGCACTGCGACACCGCGATGAGGCTCGTCGGCGACGAGCGGATCGATCTCGGGGACCGGCATGCGGATGGGCACATTGATCTTCCGCGGGCAGTCGATGGCGGCCTCGATGCGCAGATTTTCGCCGTCTGGGTTTCCCCCCAGATGCCGGAGAGCTTCGCGACGGAGCGGGCGCATGCGATGATCGGAGCCCTCGATGAGCAGGCGCGAAAGCACGCCGATCGCATGGAGATCGCCCTCAAGGGTGCCGACGTGCGACGCATCGTCAAGAAGGGAAAGCTCGCCGCGATCGTCGGCATCGAAGGAGGACATCTCATCGGCGAGGATCTCGATGCGCTCCGCGATTACTACGCGCGCGGCGCGAGATGCATGACCCTTACCTGG